>CAJVZA010000036.1 GCA_913009315.1 uncultured Hippea sp. | reverse complement strand
GCGGTTTTCCATATTAAAGTCTTACAGGTATTTTACACTTTATTCTTTCAAACAGAGTCTTTAGATTCCCAACTTCCCCTCCCATTTTATACACTACATCCTAATAGTTTCAAAATAGTTTTCTGCTCATTTGTTAAAGTAACAATTTTTGACCATTTAAAATGTTCTTTGTTTGATTTTAACTCAACTTTATATGCAGGTTGTAATTTCTCCAATGCATATACAGCCGATATGTTCCTGGGTTTCAGTTTGTATTGTAAAGATGATAGCAATACATATGCTAAATAGCATATTTTTATATGTGCTTTTACTCTTGTTAACAGATACTTTCTTACCGGATGAAGATTTATTGAACTTTTTAGTTCTTTAAATGCTTTTTCTACTATATCTTTTTCATAATATTCTCTGACAACATTTTCATCTAACATATCAGTAGTATGATATATCAGCGAATAACCATAATATTTAGCTTTTTTAATATCAAATTTATCTTTATTTATTGCACCCATTCTTTTAGATATCTCTATTGATGGGTTATAGACTACTATTAATGTACCGTCTTTGAATTGAAAAGATTTTATGAAAACTTTTGTATTTTTTAAAGGTACAAGATTAGCAGGATTAAAAATGTCATTCCTGTCTATCCTATCTAAGTATTCTGCTTTTAGTTTTCTATTGAGCCTTAATCCGGTTATTACTTTCTGTCCTAACATCGTCAAATCATTTAGACTTTCATAACTGATCATACCTCTGTCTAAAACTATTACATCAAAATCCTGTAATCTAACACTTGTAATCATATCCTGGAATATCTTTATATCACTTACATTGCCTTCATAGACATTATGCAGTATAGGAAATCCTTCTTCTTTGGTCACTGCAAGAGCTATCTGAATTAATTTGCCGTATTTGCCATCTTTTCCTTTTCTTGATTTCCATTCTGCCTGACTGCCGGAAAAGTATGTATCTGTTATGTCTAAAACAAGGGCTGTCTTTTCTTGTTTTCCTGCACTTAACTTTTTAAAAAGTCTCTGCTCAATAACACTGAAATCCATCTCTTCCAACTTATCCAATGCTTCATACAGATGTTTGTCTGCCAATTTATCAATAGACAGCAGTTCTTTCAATACAGTGTTTTCTATATGTTCAGGGAGTTTGTAAAGAGATTTTCTTGCAATAATTTGAGTATAAACCAGCAATAAAATATATTTAGATGCATCTCCGAATAATTCTGTCATTTCAAGCTGACCGGCAAGATCATGCAGAGTTTTATAATCCAGATATTGTTTCACGGTTTCAACTTCGATATCGGAAGTAGCAATCTTTCTGACAACTTCTCCATTTACTTCTTTGCCGATATAACGCAGGACCTTTTGTTTAACTTTGCCATTTTCCCGATAACTTTCAACTTCAGCGAGATAAACAGCATTTTTCTTTTTAATCTTTCTAATGAATGCCATAGTGTATAAAATATACACTACAGTACGAAAAATGTCAAGAAAAAATGTTGAATTTTAAAGGTTTTTTTAGTAGTGTATAAAAGTTAGGGGGAAGTTGGGAAATATAAGTAGCCTGGTTCTTTCAACCAGCACAATAATCGGTCAATGTATTGCGATATAATTTCTATCATGAGCTCCTAACATTGTTTTTTATACATATATTATACTTTTAGCATGAGATACTGTTGGATGTCAAGAGCCAAAATCATATTGCAGCTTTAGCCCTTATTTTAATAAGCATAATATGTCGTAATTTGCATATTGACAGTATGTTTGTTAATTGCAAAAAATAATTAAGGGAAACAAGAATTATTATAGAAAACAGGCGGAGGACGCTATAAGACTATTCCTTTATTTTCTATCTAAAAAAAGAGATAAATAAAAAGGAAAAGGTAACGTCGCTTCGGAGTGGAAGACGGTTGCGGAAACATAAAGACTGTTTTGATGATAACAAAGGAGAATCCTGAATCGCATACAATAGTTGATACAGATCAACTTGCTGTGCTGAAGACAAAGTGTTGAAATGATTATGGCGGAGGAGGTAGGATTCGAACCCACGGTGGAGAGGTCCCCACAACGGTTTTCAAGACCGCCGCCTTCAACCACTCGGCCACTCCTCCCTGTATTGTGGCGGAGAGGGCGGGATTTGAACCCGCGATAGGAGTAATCCTATACTCGCTTAGCAGGCGAGCGCCTTCAGCCGCTCGGCCACCTCTCCAATGTCCTCAGTTTATATCAGAAAAACCGGTTTTTCAAGGGATAATATCGCTTCCCATGTATGAGATCAAAGCCTCGGGAATTTTTATTGAACCATCCTTTTGCTGATAATTTTCTATTACTGCAACCAGCGTTCTGCCGACTGCAAGACCGGACCCGTTCAATATGTGCACAAAACAATTTTTTGCGTTCTCTCTATATCTTATTTTCGCCCGTCTTGCTTGAAAATCACCGGTATTCGAACATGAGGAAATCTCTCGATAACGATTCTCTCCCGGCAGCCACACCTCTATATCGTATGTTTTTCTTGCAGAAAATCCGATGTCGCCTGTTGATAATTCCATCACCCGATACGCAATGCCCAATGTCTGAAGCACACTCTCCGCGTCCTTTACAAGCAGCTCAAGCTCGCTATCGGATTCCTCAGGCCTGCAGAATTTTACAAGCTCCACTTTGTTAAATTGGTGCTGGCGTATAATTCCTCTTACATCCTTTCCGTATGATCCCGCCTCCTTTCTAAAGCACAAAGAATATTCCTGATATTTAATGGGCAGATCGCTCACTTCAATTATTTCACCTGCATGAAGATTGACCAATGTCACTTCTGCAGTTGGTATAAGGAACATTCCATCATCGGTTCGGTAAAGATCGTCTATAAATTTAGGAAGCTGTCCTGTGCTCATAAGTGCTTCCGCCTTTACAAGAACCGGCGTCAATATTTCCTGATAACCTTGCTTCGAATGAATATCAAGCATAAAATTTATCAATGATCTCTCGAGCTTTGCTCCCTTGCCTTTATGCACAACAAATCTGCTTCCCGAAAGCTCGGCAGCTCTATCAAAATCAAGTATTCCAAGCTGCTTTGCCAGCTGCCAATGATTTTTTGGTTTAAAGTCAAATACAGTCGGTTCTCCCCACTTTTTTACCACTCGGTTTGTCGACTCGTCTTTACCGACCGGAATCGTTTCATCAGGCAGATTAGGTATCTCCATAAGCAGCCCTTTAAGTACAGCTTTTTTTGACACTGCCTGCTCTTTGATCTGTCTGATCTGCTCTTTTATCTGTTTATTGTTTTGTTTCAGTTCATCAATCTTTTTTCTGTCGCCCGCAACCCGCTTAAACAGTTTTGCATTAACCTTAGCCTTATGCTGAAGTCGTTCAAGTGTCCCGTTTATCTCAAGAAACTCTTTGTCAAGCTCAACAATTCGATTCCAATCAACTTTGTAGTGAAAGCGTTTCTCTATCTGTTTTTTAACATAGTCAATATTCTCTCTTATAAGTCTTATTGCGATCACTTATCCTCCTTAGCAAGAGACTTTTCGATTTCATAACAGCCGTATCGTAGAGATTTTATTTTTATAGTCAATTTCGGCAGCAAAAGTTTCCCTATTTCCTCGACAACCCTGAGTGATTCTTCAATCCTTTTGAAATTACCGGCAGTAACATCGCTTAACCCGTTCCTTGAAATCTCATCCTTCAGTGTTATTTTAGTACCGCAGTCGTTTTCGGTGTCTCTTGACTGAAGCAGAGGCAGCCTGATTCTATACTCCTTTTCACATTCAGCGAGACTGTGCCTGAATCTTTTGAGCATCAAAATATTCTCTTGTTGATTTTCATAGCAAAAGCGGTGAATATCCTCAATAACACGCAGTCCCTCTCTTGCTCTGTTGAAATTTGCATCGAGAAGTCTCAAAAGTTTTTCATTGCTACTGCTGCTGGAATATTCCTTCAAGTCCATACCTGTTGCTTTTTTCTATTAAAACAAGAAATTTTACGCTGTCTCCGGCTTTCCATTGTAAATCTTCCGTATCAAAAACAACTATCTTAAAACGCTTTATATTTTTAAGATAGACAAATGAGGCTTTTCGGCCTTTTCTGATTCTTTTTATTATACCATCAAGAATAACGATTTTTCCTATATGATTTTTGATCTGTTCTTTGGTTTTTATAACATCGGGTTTTCTCTGTTTAATCTCTTTTGTTCCGTTTTTCCATAATCGGACAAACTCCTTCTCGTAAAGTGCTCCAATCCGCTTATTATGAATAATAAGCATATTTTCATTATTTCTTGAATTTGCCGATGCAGTCCAATTATAAGAGCCGGTAAGAACGGTTTTTTTATCTATTACAGCAAATTTGTTGTGCATAATTCCATCTATACCATAAAGTGAGATTGCAGCTGCATATTTTACATTTATCCCATGGTTAGTCAGATATTTCGCCTTGCTGTATAAATTGCCGACGGCATTTTTAGTGTCTAAAAGCACTCTGACGGTTACCTTCTGCTTTGATAACTTTATTATTTTCTGCGCAAGAGGTCTATCGGTAAAGCTGAACATCGCTATATCTACGCTTGCTTTTGCCTTATCAAGTGCACCGATTATATGAGTTCTGATGTGGTCATTGGGAGAAAAATAAACATCAATGGAAGAAGAACCTGATGAGGAAAATAGGAATATGAACAATCCCGCTACAACTATCAAAATAGCGTTATACCTAATTAACGCATAGCGGAATTTACTGCTATTTTTATTATATTTGATAGTTCGGCGCCTCTCTCGTAATAATTACATTATGAACATGGCTTTCTTTAAGTCCGGCGGTTGTTATTCTGACAAATGTTGCAACTTGTCTGAGTTTATCTATTGAATCGGCACCTACATAACCCATTCCCGCTTTCACGCCGCCGGTGAGCTGAAACATCACATCACTTACTGTTCCTTTGTACGGCACTCTTCCTTCTATGCCCTCAGGCACAAGCTTCTTTTTGTCTTCCTGAAAATAGCGGTCGCTTCCCTGCTTCATAGCGCCAAGCGACCCCATTCCCCTATATGTTTTATATTTTCTTCCCTGATATATCACAGATTCTCCCGGACTTTCCTCCGTTCCGGAAAGAAGATTGCCCAACATCACAATGTCGGCTCCTGCAGCAAATGCCTTAACGACATCTCCTGAATATTTTATTCCTCCATCGGCAATTATCTTTTTCCCATATTTTGCTGCCGTTTCTGCACATTTGTTTATTGCACTAAGCTGCGGCACGCCTACGCCGGCCACAATTCGTGTTGTGCAGATTGATCCGGGACCGATACCTACTTTAATTATGTCGCATCCGGCTTTAATAAGGCTTTCTGTTCCTTCGGCGGTTGCAACATTTCCGCTTACTATAATAATTTCCGGGTAAGCATTCTTAAGATAACCGGTTATATTCAATATTCCTTTTGAATGAGCATGAGCAGAATCGATAACGAGAATATCAACCCCGGCGTCCGCAAGCCGCTTTGCACGTTCTTTATAATCGGAAACTCCAACAGCAGCTGCGGCAACTAATCTGCCGTGTGAATCTTTTGAAGCTTTAGGGTATTTCTCTCTCTTATCAATATCTTTTATGGTAATCAGTCCTTTCAGATGATAGTTCTCATCCACCACAGGCAGCTTTTCAACCTTGTGACTTTTCAGATAGTTTATTGCCTTTTCCAGCGTTGTTCCAACCGGAGCAGTCACAAGCGGAGACTTTGTCATGACATCCTTTATAAGAACATCGTAATTTCTCTCGAATCTTATGTCTCTGTTTGTTATAATTCCAAGAAGTTTGCCGTCCTCATTCGTAATCGGCACACCGGATATATGATACTGCTTCATAATTGCAATTGCTTTGCTGATTGGTGCGTCTTCCTTTTCCGTTATGGGATCGATAATCATGCCGCTTTCGCTTTTTTTTATCCGTTCAACCTGAAATGCCTGTTCATCAATCGACATATTGCGATGTATAACTCCGAAACCGCCTTCTCTCGCCATACTTATAGCCATCTCGTATTCGGTTACCGTATCCATAGCGGCAGAAATTATCGGAGTGCTTAACCTCAACCCTTCCCCAATTGACACACACAGATCAACATCACTCGGCATGATCTCAGAATAGCAGGGAAGAAGCAGTACATCTTCAAATGTAAGCCCTGCTTCTTCTTCTTTTATATTAAGCGGCATAATTTCTCCTATATTCCTATATATTAATTAACTCAAAGTTTGCAATCCGGTCCTGAAGCTGCTTGAGTTCGTAGAGAATTGTCAATCTGTTGTTTCTCAGGACAGGATCTTTATCCATAACCATGACATTATTGAAAAATCGATCTATAATATCCGATAAACCGGCCAAAATATTCATATTCGATAAATACTCTTTTTTTGACTGATTAAGTGTAAATTTTTCTTTAATTGTTTCGTAGTTGTCGTAAACTTCCTTTTCCGACTCCGAGAATAGGTCGTGCCTGATTTTAGAGGGTACAAAATCTTTGGGAACGATATGAGCAATTCTCTTGAAAAGAAGCGCTTTGTCTTTGCCTGTTTTGAGAAACTGTTCTATTGCCTTTGCCCTGCGGTAGCTGTCAAAACAGTTTGCCGCTTTTCCTTCACTGACCGGGCGGCAGATTAGCGCATCAATAATATCATAATTTATACCGATACCGGCGAGAATAACCTTAAGGCGTTCGTTAAAAAACTGTTTTATTTTATTAGCATCGTTTTTCCTTTTACTTTTCAAAATACCGTACGAAAAATCAAAAATTTCATCTATATTTATATCAATCTTTTTGTCAAGCAAAATTCTGATGATGCCGATTGCGGCTCTTCTAAGTCCATATGGGTCTGTACTTCCGGTCGGCATTTCAACCGAACCGATAGATGTCAAAAGCTCAAACTTTTCCGCCAATGCCAAAACGATTCCTGTTTCAGTTTCAGGAATTGGGGATCCGGCACCCTTAGGAAGATATTGTTCCTCAATTGCCTGTGCAACCTCTTTATGTTCATTTTCCGCATATATTCTTCCCATTATTCCCTGAAGCTCCGGAAATTCTCCAACTATCTCAGTAACAAGATCATTCTTGGAAAGCCTGGCGGCTCTGCCGATATATTCGGCTTTTCCGATAGAAGCTATTTTTGATATAAAAAGGGCAATATTCTCGATACGTTTTACCCGCTCCGCAACCGAACCCAACGCTTTATGAAAAATAATTTTTGCTAATTTCTCTCCAAATTTCTCAAACGGAATCTTTCTATCCTCATCAAAAAAGAAAAGTGCGTCCGTAAAGCGGGCGGCCAGCACTTTCTCGAATCCCTCTCTTATAATATAGGATTGAGGAATATTCGATATAGCCACAAAATAGGGCATAAGCTCTCCGTCCGAATCGGTCATTGCAAAAAAACGTTGATGGTTCTTCATTGATGTAATGAGAATCTCTTTCGGCAGCTTTAGAAACAGTTTGTGAAAATTTCCTCCGACTGCAAACGGATGTTCGACAAGCGCCGCATTTTCCTGCACAAGCTCCTTATCTTTCAGCAGCTCTCCTCCGAATTGCTTTGCTATTTCGATAGAAGATTCCTCTATCATTTTTTTTCTTTCTTCGTTCTCTAAAATAACCTTTCTTTCTCTGAGCTGTTCTTTGTACTGCCTGAAACTATCTACCTTGAATGGTTCGGATGCAAGAAATCTGTGTCCGGTTGTAGACAATACGGTCGGTATATGCTTAATTTGAAGATTCAGCTTTTTTTCCGCATAAAGACAAACCGTCTGATGCACAGGTCTCGCAAATGTGATACCTTCTCCTGTCCATCGCATTCGTTTTTTAAACGGAAATCCATTGATAAAGCTTACAATAATATTTGCAAGGAACGGTTCTACAGGTTCTCCGCCTGTTACCTTCTCAGCCCATATGCTGCCGTCCTTTTCCATAAGTGTATTTGGGTCGATTTTAAGTCCTTTGGCGAAACCGGCCGCCGTCTTTGAGAATCCTCCTTCTACCTTAAGTGGTGAACGCGGACCTCTAATCAGTTTGCTTATCTTTTTTCTATACGGCTGGAGTTCAGCCGATAAAGCTATTCTTCTCGGAGTAAAATAAAATTTTACCGAATCGGCTTCTATGTCGTTTTTTTCAAATAGATTCTTAAAATAATCTCTGCCGGCATTCTCAAAACCGATAACCTCACTTGCCGGTAATTCTTCAGTCAATATTTCTAAAAACAGCTCCATTTATGCCTCCGGCTCTACATATTTCTGAGCTATACTTATGGCAAGCTTTCTGACACGTCTTATGTAGTTGGTTCTTTCGGTGACGCTAATTGCTCCTCTGGCATCAAGGAGGTTGAACAGATGAGAACATTTTATGCAGCAATCATAAGCCGGTTTCACAAGATCGGCATCAATCAGCCTTAATCCTTCATGTTCATATTCGTTAAAAAGCCTGAATAGCATGTCAATGTCAGCTGCCTCAAAATTATATTTTGAGTATATCTTTTCATCCTGAATATGAATATCTCCGTAACTGTAATCTCTGCTCCATTTAATATCAAATACCGACTGTTTTTTCTGAAGATACATAGCAATTCTTTCTGTCCCGTATGTCAGCTCGCATGATATGGGATTGAGATTAACTCCGCCAACCTGCTGAAAATAGGTAAACTGACTGATTTCCATTCCGTCAAGCCAAACCTCCCACCCAAGCCCCCACGCTCCAAGCGTTGGTGATTGCCAATTGTCCTCCACGAACCTTATATCATGCTTTTTTGTCTCTATTCCAAGCGCTTCAAGGCTTTTAAGATAAAGCTCCTGAGAATCAATCGGCGAAGGTTTCAGAATAACCTGATATTGATAATAATGCTGCAATCTGTTGGGGTTGTCTCCATAACGGCCGTCAGTCGGGCGGCGCGAAGGCTGTACATACGCACATCTCCAAGGTTTGCTTCCCAACACGCCAAAAAATGTTGCATGATGAAAAGTTCCGGCTCCAACTTCCATATCATAAGGCTGCAATATTATACACCCGTTCTCTTTCCAATAATTATGCAATGTTATGAGTATATCCTGATATAACAATTGCCCTCCTTAATATTTTCTGCTAAAAATTGCCGAAAACAGAAGTCCGTACATAAATCCGCCGATATGAATCAGCCATCCGGTATCGGTTTTATCGGTAAACGCCATTATACTGTCTATATACTGAATTACAAACCAAATTGCAACAAAAAGTAGAATGAAAATTTTTGAAAAATGATGAACAAACGGATCTAATCTGAAATATCTAATCTTTTGGGCTGCAAAATAATATATATATCCGGCTACTATTGCACTTATCGCCCCGCTTGCTCCTATTATCGGAATCGATGATCTGCTGTTGAAAAATGAGTAGAAGAGAACACTTGCCGCTGAAGCCGATATAAACAGTAAAAAATATTGCCTGTGTCCAATTTCCATCTCAAGATCATTGCCGAAAATATAGATAAAAACAGTGTTTGCAGCAAGATGAAAAAAATCGTAATGCAGAAATGCGTAAGAGATTATGCGCCAGAAAGCGAGTCTGTCAAAAAAAAGCGATGGAGAAAACGACAGACTCGTAAAAATAGAGTCTTTTTCTGCACCAACTGCATATATAACAACAAAAGACACTATTAAAAACAGATTGACGGCAGGCAATCTGTTTATTGCGGCTGCAGCATTTTTCATAAATATCCGGCTATCTTAAAGGGTATTTCCACTAATCCATGAACAAATATCCCGAACTTCAAATCAGCATTTTCTTTCATTGCAACTCCCGGAAAACAACCCAACTATATACCTGCAATTTACGTCTTGCCTGCATACTTGAACTCTCAATTTAAAACACTTATACATCAACAGGCAACCTCAAAAAGATCGGATAAGACGCGCCACAGGTTCTCCGAAGCGAATCTTTTCTCCCTGTCCTACTTCAATATTGAATGTATCGGGCTGCCCGATTAGCACCACTGTAGAACCCATCATAAACATTCCAATCTGTTCCGCTTTATCCAGCCAAAGATTTTCATATTTATAGTAAGACGGTTTGCCGCAATTTACATTTTTGTGAACCCTGCTGTCAAATGAAAGTATTATTTTACCAACATCAAGCGCTCCGACAAGAACAATGAAAAACAGTCTTCCGGCTATGTCATAGCATTCTATAATCACCCTCTCGTTTTGTATGAACAGGTTCAATCTTTTACGGCATGAAGAGATATTTACAGGATAAAGCTTGCCCGGCTTATAAAGCAGAGACACTATTCTGAGCTTACAAGGCGCATGATATCTGTGATAATCTTTCGGCGAAAGATAGAAATTGATGAAGCTGCCTCCGTAAATCTTTTGTGCGCAGGAAACGTAACGATCTGTCAGCAGATCATCAACGGAATACGGCATTCCTTTTATTTGAAGGAGAATATTATCTTTTATTGTTCCGCATTCGGTTACAAGTGCATCAACAGGCGAAATCAGAATCTCATCATCTGTATCAATTGTTCTCTTATATTTAAGTTCTCTCGAAAAAAGCGCATTCAGGGTAGGATAGCTATCCGGATCATTAAATTCACTCATATCTACTCTCATAAGTTTAACATAGAGATTATTGATAATTTTCCGGATAAACGGCGGAAATTCCTTTGATGCAAAAATTCCGAATAGATGTGAAAAAAGCGCTGTCCAATGCATAAAATACCTCTCTGTTTTCGACAGACAAACAGTTGTTTCGCAGTTCTGCCGCCGTCTCGTTTGAATATCCGCAGGCATATAACTTTTGTTCAAGTATAACAAATTCAGCCGTTTTGTCCATATAAAGTATCTCTTGATAAAAGCAACGAGAAATGCACGCGTAAGATAGAAATTTATAATTTTATAAAAATATATAAAAAGACTTGACAACGGATATATTAGATGCTATAAGTTACCAATCTTCTATATGATTAGCGTTAATGTAGAAGGTTGCCGTCTGCCAAAAGACAGATGGTAGAAATTTTAGAGGTAGGTGTACATGGTTAAGACGCTTTATGTTGGAAATCTTCCATACAATTGTTCGGAAGAAGACTTGAAGAATTTGTTTTCTGATTATTGTGAGGTCAACTCAGCTAAAATAATAGCTGATAGAGAGACCGGAAGATCGAGAGGGTTTGGATTTGTTGAGGTGGAGTCTGATAACGTCTCTGCTGCAATTGAAGCTACAGATGGAAAGGAGTTTGGCGGACGCAATCTCAGGGTTAACGAAGCAAAGGAGAGAAAAGCAGCGCACAGCAGATATTAAACAAATAAGATAAATATAGACCGTCTTTTGAAAATTAGACGGTCTATATTTTTATATAAATCTTATCCAAGATAATAACAGGTCGGATTTATCCGACTGAATGAACCAGTTCATTTTCGGTTGCGGATTGTTGATTTTTTGCAGATATTAGCTATTATGGCAAATATCTGCCGGTAATATGCACAGTATTTTTAAAATTCAGGTTTGGTTTGAATTCTGCAAACTTGCCGTTTTGCATACCTTTTATCTTTATTGTTATTTTTTCATCCAGCCCGATTTTTCAACTTCTTTCTATTGATTCCAAAGAGAATCCGAATTCGTCTTATCAAGGCGCAAAAGGCGCAAATTGCCGGCAATAGTAAAGCTGTCGCCAAGATTTGCAACGCAGAGAGAACGGATTCGGTGCTTAGGATAATCGTTACTAAGTTAATAGATATAACCTTAACACTTGATTAGCCAAGATTATCAACTATATTTCTATCTAATGATAAAAAAATTTCTTCATAGCAAAAATATACCAGGATGAGATTGTTAGAAAGACTAAAAAGAAGCTTATTAAAAACCAGGACAGCTGTATCTATCGGAAAATTTGATCCGGAACTTCTTGAGGAAAAGCTGCTTGCCGCAGATTTTGGATCTGACGCATCCGATGAAATAATAGAAGCTATCAAAAAAATAGCAGACAAAAATAACTGGAAAGAAGCTGCAAGAAAGATTGTTTACGAAAGCCTTATAATGGTTGAAAAACCAATCAGATACTACAAAACACCTTTTGTTATGATGTTCGTAGGCATAAACGGGGGCGGAAAAACGACAACAATAGGAAAACTTGCCTATCAATATAATCAGGCGGGAAGATCAGTGATTTTGGCAGCAGCAGACACATACAGGGCTGCGGCAACCGACCAGCTTGAAATCTGGGCAAAGCGTTCGGATGCCAAAATTGTGAAACAACCCGAGGGAAGCGACCCGTCATCGGTTGCATTTGATGCCTGTTCTTCGGCAAAAGCAAAAAAGGCAGATATAGTAATGATAGATACGGCAGGAAGACTGCACACCAACGAAAATCTAACCCGACAGCTCGTAAAAATGAAACGGGTTATAAAAAAAGTAGATGAGGATGCACCGCATGAAATAATTCTTGTTATAGACAGCACAATAGGCAGAAATAGCTTGATTCAAGCTGAACAATTCGATAAGGCTCTCGGATTAACAGGTATTGTTATTACAAAACTTGATGGCACCTCAAAAGGAGGTATAATTGTTGATATAGCAAAAGAGCTGAAAATTCCAATCAGATATATAGGATTCGGAGAAAAAATAGAAGACTTAAAAGCATTCGATGCAAAAGAGTTTTCAAACGCCTTAATTTAGGAGGGCAGATGGATCAAAATCCACAGTTTGATATTAAAAATATCAAGATAAATTTCAACAAAATAAACTTCAAGTCATTGGGAACTATAGCAATAGCAATTATTATTGCTGTAATTCTGTTTTCATCATGGTTTACAGTCGAAACCAATTCGGTGGGCGTTGTACTCAGATTTGGTAAATATGTCAGAACCGCAGGACCGGGACTTAATTTTAAACTGCCCTATGGTATAGAAAAGGTATATGATGTTCCGGTTCAAAGGCAGCTTAAACTTGAGTTCGGATTCAGATCAGAGGTTCCGGGAATAAGAACCCAATATTCACAGAAAGGATACAAAGAAGAATCACTTATGCTGACCGGTGATTTGAATGCGGTTGTAGTCCAGTGGATAGTGCAGTACAGGATAGACAATCCGTATAACTATCTCTTTAAAGTAAGAAATGCCACACAAACATTCAGAGATATGAATGAAGCTATTATGAGAGAGGTTGTCGGAGACAGAACAGTTGATGAGGTTTTAACTGTAGGTCGCGAAGATGTTGCCGCCACTGCAACAAAAATGCTTCAGACAATGGCAAATCAATACAAAATGGGTATACGCGTTGCTCAGGTTGTGCTTCAGGATGTTACACCGCCCGAACAGGTAAAGCCGGCATTTAATGCAGTCAATGAAGCTCAGCAGGAAAAGGAGCAGTTGATAAACCAGGCGCTTGCAAATTACAACAGGGCAATACCGAAAGCCAAAGGAGAAGCGTCAAGAACCATTCAGGTGGCAAAAGGATATGCGATTAGCGAAATTAATACGGCTGAAGGAAATGCCGATCGGTTTAACAAGATGTTCAATGCATATATGAGCGCAAAGGATGTCACATATCAGCGCATCTATCTTAATGCAATGGCCGATATATTGTCAAAAGCCAAATTGGTTATAAGCGATGGAAAAGCAACTACACTTCCAATCCTGCCGCTTAATCAACTGCTTCAAAACAGAGGTGAAAAATGAAAGGAAAAAAATCGCTATTTGCAATAGTAGTAATAATTCTGGCAATAGTTGTTATTTCATCTGCATACACGATTAATCCGGCTGAACAGGTCGTAATAACACAGTTTGGAAAACCGGTAGGAAAAGCGGTCACAACCGCAGGACTTCATTTCAAAATCCCGATAATACAAGAGGCGAATTTCTTTGACAAACGTGCTTTGGAATGGGACGGATATCCGACTCAGGTGCCGACAAAAGATAAACGATTTGTCTGGGTCGATACATACGCAAGATGGAAAATAGTCAATCCGCTTCTGTTCTTTCAAAGAGTCAGAAACGAAAGGGGAGCTCAATCACGGCTTGATGATATTTTGGACGGACAGACGAGAAATGCCATTGCCGATCATAAACTTGTAGAGCTCATACGATCAACAAACAGAAATATTAAGGGAAGCGAAGAGTTCCAAAACTTATCTGTTGATAAACTTGCAAAAATTAAGTACGGAAGAAAATGGATTACCCGCTCAATAGTGGCTGCAGCAAATAAACGTACTGAAAAACTTGGTATTAAACTGCTTGATCTGCAATTCAAAAGAATAAATTATGTTGAATCGGTAAGAAAAACAATATTTCAGCGCATGATAACCGAGAGAAAGCGAAAGGCTGATAAATTCCGATCCGAAGGAGCCGGTGAAGCTGCAAAAATTCTTGGCGACAAAGAGCGAACTCTCAAAAAGATAAACTCTCAGGCTTACAAAATAGCTCAACAGATCAAAGGTATTGCGGACGCGAAAGCTACTCTTATATACGCAAAAGCTTACAACAGAAATGCGGATTCACGCAAATTCTATAAGTTTCTAAAAACTATGGAAACATACAAAAAAAGCATATCTAAGAATGATTGGATTTTGCTTTCTACGCATTCGGATATATATAAACTGTTGGGGAAAGAATCAATCGACAAAAAATAACATAACAAAGATTACCTCTGTTAATTCATAAACGTTTATTTTGAACCCGGGTGCTAAACGCTTAAAATTAATAGGGGTGATCTAAATTAAAATTTACAGGAGATTGGAATGGCAAAGAGTGTAACATACAAAATATTGGAAAAGCATCTTACGGAAGGACAACTTAAAAAAGGCAACGAAATAGGAATTAATATCGATACCACGCTGACTCAGGATGCGACAGGAACAATGGCCGATCTTCAATATGAGCAGATGGGAATTGATAGGGTGCAAACTATGCTTTCAGTAAGTTACATTGATCACAACACCCTTCAGATGGGCTTTGAAAACGCTGATGATCATCGCTATTTGACAAGTTTTGCAAGAAAATACGGTCTTGTTCTTTCAAAGGCCGGTAACGGAATCTGTCATCAGGTGAATATTGAGCGATTCGGCGTTCCGGGCAGAACACTTCTTGGATCGGATTCGCATACTCCTACCGGAGGCGGA
Organism: uncultured Hippea sp.; assembly: GCA_913009315.1. Classification (GTDB taxonomy): domain Bacteria; phylum Campylobacterota_A; class Desulfurellia; order JAADFJ01; family JAADFJ01; genus JAADFJ01. The sequence continues at coordinate 4,005 of CAJVZA010000036.1, read as the reverse complement.
ATCGGAATGATATCAATAGGAGCCGGAGGGCTCGATATTGCTTCGGCAATGGCAGGGCTTCCATTTTATATAAGAGCACCAAAAATTTACGGTATACATCTTACAGGTCGGCTTAAGCCTTTTGTATCGGCAAAAGATTTGATTCTCAAAATACTGTCAATTCTTGGAGTAAAAGGCAATGTCGGTTGGGTGGCAGAATACTACGGATCGGGTGTTGCAGCATTAAGTGTGCCCGAAAGAGCAACAATAACCAACATGGGAGCAGAATTGGGCGTTACGACATCGGTATTTCCCTCAGATAATACAACGAAAGAATTTCTAAAATTGGAAGGCAGACAGAACGACTGGAGTGAAATAACAGCCGAAGATGATTCGGAATATGACAAAATTATAGAAATTAATCTATCCGAACTTGAACCTATGGTGGCACTTCCTCACAGCCCCGGAAATGTAAAAAGAATAAGGGAAATTGAAGGAATGACTGTCGATCAGGTGTTGGTGGGAAGCTGTACAAACTCATCATATAGAGACCTTACCGTTGCAGCCGACCTTATCGCTCAGGCTTTGCAGAGCGGCAAAAGAGTAAACCGAAATGTCAGTTTCGGCGTTGCCCCCGGTTCAAGACAGGTGGCAATAATGACTATGACAAACTCATCATTTTTGACCTTTGAGAAATTTGGTGCAAGAATACTCGAATCAGCCTGCGGATTCTGCATAGGAAACGGAATGGCTCCAAAAACCAATGCAGTAAGCATAAGAACAAATAATCGTAATTTCTACGGCAGATCCGGTACGCTTTCGGCAAAGGTTTATCTAACCAGTCCCGAAACGGCAATTGCCTGCGCAATTACAGGCAAAATAACCGATCCGAGAGATCTTGAAAATATGGGCATTAAATATCCCGAATTCCAATTTCCAAAACAGTTTGTAAAAGATGATACACTTTTTGAGTTTCCGCTAAGCGTAGAAGAATCTAAAAAAATTGAGCTTTACAGAGGACCGAACATCGTGCAGCCTCCCGCAGGAGAAGCCCTGCCAAAATCTATTGACGGAGAAGTTTCAATAAAGGTTGACGATAATATAACAACCGACCATATAATGCCGGCAGGTGCCCGCCTGAAATACAGGTCAAACGTACCGGTATATTCGCAGTTCGTATTCGAAACAGTCGATTCAACATTCCCAAAAAGAGCATTAAAAAATAAAGAGGCCGGTCTGCATAATATTATAGTGGCAGGAGAATCATACGGGCAGGGATCGAGCCGTGAACATGCTGCACTTTGTCCTATGTATCTTGGAGTCAGAGCGATTATTGCAAAATCGATGGAGAGGATTCATAAAGCAAACCTGATAAATTTTGGTATTTTACCGCTTACTTTCAAAAATCCGGATGATTATGATAAAATAACGGTTGGTGACAGAATTGTTCTAAAAAATGTGAGACCGGAGCTGATTGGCAATTCCGGAACAATTAAACTTAACGACAAAACCAAAAACATATCGATTGATCTTTTGTACGATCTATCTGAGCGAGAACGAAAAACTGTTCTTCTCGGCGGAACAATGCAAGTTGCAAAAAACTATCGCGGGAAAAGCTTTAAGGAGATCATAATAACAGAATAAAATTTTCGAAATTAAATCGCTTCCGGTACGCATTCCGTTGAAAGCCGCCGGAAGCGCCTGATAATTTGCTCAAATAAATGCTTTTATTTTTATACATTTTGTCGCTATGTTGTTTGCTATCAAGTGAATACCGAACGCCGACCGCTTAACTTATTTCATCTAATCCTTTCGGTCATTAATTAAAACGGATGCCTGAGCTGTAGGCATTATAACCAATTCCTCTATATCGACATGCTTAGGTCTTGTTGCGCAAAAATAGATTGCATCGGCAACATCTTCTGCAGATAGGGGCGTTATTTTTTCATAAACCTTATCTGCGCGAACAGAATCGCCATGAAAACGTACTTTACTAAACTCTGTTTTAACCATGCCTGGATCAATTGTCGATACTCTTACACCTGTCTTAACAAGATCCATCCTCAACGATTTAGACAGCATTCTAACGGCGCTCTTTACGGCACAATACACATTTCCACCCGGATAAGCTTCCAATCCCGCTATCGATGCGATATTGATTATGATTCCGGTTTTACGTTCAATCATTATCGGCAGTACAGCTCTCGTAACATACAACAGACCTTTGATGTTTGTATCGATCATCTGATCCCAATCCGATAAACTGCCCTTCCATAACGGTTCCAGACCTAATGCTCCGCCTGCATTGTTTATTAGCACATCTATATTTTTAAATCGTTCCGGAAGATTACCAAGCTTGTCAACGGCATTTTTATCAGTAACATCAAGTTTTATCGGAAGAACATCGACTCCAAACTGCTCACTTACTTCATCACTCAATTGATTCAAACACGCTATTCGTCTTGCAGCTGCAATGATATCGGCACCATTTTTAGCAAATTTTCTCACTGACGCCCTGCCGATTCCGCTGCTTGCCCCGGTTATCAGTACAACCTTGTTTTTCATATCTGTCTCCTTCCTGCCATTACTATAATTTTGACGTAACCATTTAAGCTTCTTAACATTATCCCTAATCGCATCCTTATACACTAAACATAATCTCAGCGAAAGAGGGTATTAAATGCAAAGGCGAAGTTCTTATATGGACTTGTGACGCAATAGTATAGATTTGAAGCTCAAGATGATCGTTCATAAATTATTGGAGGTATTATTAATCTATACTAATCACTAAAGGAGTAAATTAAAAGAAGAAATATGCTGATTTTTAATAAATCTTACCCTTTTTTGACTTTTGTGAATCTGCTTATTGTGCAGCGGTCTCATTATCTGAATATGACTCTTAGAGGTACCCTTAGTTTCATATGCTTAATCAGAAGATTTTCCTAACGTCTTTTCTCAAATGCGGAACAAAAAAGAGAAAAATCGGCAAGCGGTTGAAACCTACCGGTTTTGTTTACTATCATATAAATGTAAATGCCAAAAATTAAAATCTAATTTCAGTTTATCTACTTGACTTGACAGCAATTTGGCGTCTCAGCAGCAGCAACTATTGGTGCTGCTGCTTCATTAAATTCTGTTAAAGCCCCACCTTCAATATGTTTAATATACTTTTCTTTCCGATTCTATGGATAAACTTGTTTATCTGCATAATATGCTTCCGCAATCATCTGAACGTTCTTCAGATCGCTTAATGCCGCCGCATTGAATGCACTCCGTCTGTATTTTGCATACTGCGGAATTGCAATTGCGGCTAGAACTGCAATAATTGCAATAACAACGAGAAGCTCGATAAGGGTAAAACCTTTTTGGCCGTTGCGGCTTTCTCTAAATTTTACAACAAATTTGTTCATAAAAGATCTCCTTTTTTACTCTTCTTCGACAATCGTTTTGTAAAATGCTCTGCACTTATCAGAATCATCTCCAATGTGTACACACAAATATTTTCCTTAGTCTGTTTCAGTATCTCGCATCTATCAAATTCTAATACTAAATATAATTATATGATTAAGTTCACAACTTGTCAAGACAACATACCTTTTTATTTTTTAATAACTGAAAAGGTTAGATGAGATTGCCGCGTCACTCTATTCACAACAACAACATTTATCAACAGGCTGCAAAGACACGACCCCGGAGACAAAACAACGCTGCAGTTCAAAGACGAGATTGCCGCGCTTCGCTCGCAATGACGGAGGAGAAATTTCAAGGCAATGACTTTTTCCTTCTGTCACTGCGAGGCCAAAGGCCGAAGCAGTCTCTCCCCCGTCACTGCGAGGCTCCTGCCGAAGCAGTCTCTCCCCCGTCACTGCGAGGCTCCTGCCGAAGCAGTCTCAGTGTATCACAGGCATCCTGCCTGTGGTGAGATTGTTTCGCTGACGCATTTCTCTTCTTTACCCATATTAGGAAATTTGTATCAAGAAATATTATTCTATTATGCGTTAAGAAAATTAAGGCAGACGTCAAATT
>CAJVZA010000035.1 GCA_913009315.1 uncultured Hippea sp. | reverse complement strand
AGTCAAATAAAGGGCAATCTTCAGGAAATTAAAATTCTCAAACTAACCGGTTAGTACCTCAAATTTTAATTTCTAAATCTTACCCTTTCTTTGACTTCTGTGTATCTGCTTATTGTGCAGTGGTCTCTTAGAGCAGCTGCATCGCAAGAAGTAAATTACGTAAATCTTGAGGAAGTCAATGAACTTCCGAAACCGGTAAAAAGATATTTTCATTTGGTGCTTAAAGACGGGATGCCCATTATTAACCGTGCTTTTGTTTCTCAAATTGGCGGGTTCAGAATCAAACCTGAAATGAAAAATTGGTCAAAAATGCAGGCAGAACAATATTTTTCGTCGAATCCCCGGGCATTCATATGGAGCTCGACAATCTCAATTATTCCAGGTATATATATCAGCGTCTGCGATTCTTATATTAACGGAAAAGGAAGAATGAAAGGTAAATTTTTGTCCTTATTCACGTTGTTTGATGCACAAAATCAAAGAGAGTTGGATGAGGGTGCGATGCAGAGATATTTAGCCGAAGCGGTATGGTTTCCAACAGCATTGCTGCCAAGTCAAGGAGTTACATGGACAGCATTAAACGACCATAAAGCAGAAGCCGCGATAACTGATTCCGATATCACCGCGTCATTGGAGTTTGAATTTAATGAAAAAGGAGAGATTGTTTCTATATATACACCATCTAGATACAGAGAGGTATCTGGAAAATACGAACTAACACCATGGAAAGGAAGATTGTCAAGATATATCAGCACTAATGACTATCTTATTCCTCAGGAAGTGGAAGTTGAATGGCATTTGAAGGATCGGGTTTACCCATATTGGAAAGCAAGTCTGCAAGAAATAAGGTATGATTAAAATATCGCATAACAAAGCGCTATACTTGAACAAAAAAGACTGTACTCACTTTTCGCTTTTCTTATTGTAACCGGCGATATGCAGTATTATACTGTAAAATGGAGGAGATTATTATGATAAAACATATTGGAATTGTAGCATGCAGCGCAGAAGGAGCAGCCCTCTGTTATAGAACCATATGCGCAGAAGCACAACTTAAAATGGGCGAGCATATGCACCCTGAAATAAGCATGCACACTTATCCGCTCGGGAAATACATGGTGCATATTCGTGCCGGAAATTGGAGAAAAGTTGCCGAACTCATGCTGTCGTCGGTTAATAAAGTTTCCAAAATAGGAGCGGAATTTGCAATTTGCCCCGATAACACCATCCATCAAGCATTTGAATTCGTTGCTGAGAAGTCGCCCCTGCCCTGGCTGCATATCGCCGAAACAGTTGCCGAAGAAGCCGGAAAGAATGAATTTTCAAAACTTGCCATATTGGGAACAAAATATCTGATGGTTGGTCCGGTTTATCCAAAAATTTTAGATAAATTCAAGATTTCATATGAAATACCGGATGAAAATGATCGGGAACAAATTGACAAGATCATATTTAATGAACTTGTAAACAATATATTCACTGAAAAATCCAGGTTATATTTCAACAAAGTTATGCAAAAACTTAAAGAGCGGGGGTGCGATGCCGCCATCCTCGGGTGTACGGAAATTCCGTTAATAGTTAACCCTAACGATTGCCCGCTGCCAACTTTGGATTCTACTCGACTGCTTGCACGAGCGGCATTAAAAAAGGCGATCGAGAAAATATAACAACACCTTGCTCAAAGACGCCGCCGAGTCCGATTAACTTGACCGTTATACATGGATTTTAAAAATACCTCTGTTGGTAATCTTTTTCAGGGATGGTTGAAACTCCTCACCTTCAGGCGAAAAAAAGTACATTACAGATAAATTAAAGAAATTAAACTTCACCCGTCAGTTTATAATAGAAAGCCTTGATAAGATACAGTATATGGAATATCAATGTGAAGGGGAAACAAAAACCATAGTCCCGCATAACCTGCTGCCCCATCAGCAACAAATGATTAATCAATTGGAGATAAAGCTGAGATAAGAAAAAAATATAGATAAAAAGCTAAGAAGCCTGTATCCATAAGGGGATGCAGGCTTTTTCTGTCACTTTCTTTGCGGAAGTTTCGTTAAAAAGATCTACAGATTGATGGATGTCCCTATCCGCAGGTCTGTCTATAGGATATAGATTGTAGTGCCCAGCTTAAAAAAAGAATGCCCGTGGAATAAGGGTTTATTCGAATAAGTGGGCGAAGTCGGGAGTGGTCTCATAATTTCTATCACAAAAAATAATTTCTATGGCCTGTCCATATTCAAAATCGATTATCTGTTTCCAAGCTGTCTTGATCTCTCAGTGGCCGCAGACACGGCATCTATAAGTGCCGATCTGAATCCTCTCTGCTCCAGAACCGACAATCCGTATATTGTTGTTCCGCCAGGAGAGGCTACCATATCTTTCAGCTCTTCGGGGTGAATTTTTGTATCAAGCACCATTTCTGCAGCCCCCAAAACACTCTGAGCTGCAAGTAAAATAGCATTCTGTCTGTCAAGACCCATTTTTACCGCCCCGTCGGCAAGCGCTTCAATGGCGACAAAAATATAAGCAGGCCCCGACCCTGAAAGACCGGTAATCACATCCATCAAAGATTCATCATTTATGACTGCCGTTTTGCCAACTAACGACAAAAGAGCAACAGCCGCTTCCCGGTCATCCGATGTCGTTTTCTGACCGCAAAAGATGCAGCTGGCACTCTGACCGACAAGTGCACAGATATTTGGCATTATTCTTATAAGACGTCCATTATTTTTTAGATGATACTTAATATCGTCAAGTTTTACGCCTGCAGCAATAGAGATAATAAGTTTGCTGTCATCAACTGCCCTGCTTATCTCATCCAATACATAAAATATGTTGTTTGGCTTGACGGCAACTATAACAATATCAACATTTTCCACCAATGTACCATTATTTTTTGATAGGTGGATGTCAAATCTTTTGGAGATTTCCTCTCCCTTATCCGGATCGGAAACATATATCTGATTTGTGTTGAAATTTTTAGAGATGATCCCTTTTATCAGAGCTCCCCCCATTCTTCCGCTTCCTATAAACCCTATATTTTTTTTTATAAGCATAATACCTCCAATTTATGGTATTCTACAACAAGCAATTAGTAGTGCGATTTCCAAAAATTAACCTTCCAATCCTTATCATAGTCGCGCCTTCTTCAATGGCAATATCAAAATCGCCGCTCATTCCCATAGAAAGAATATCAATTTTTATGCCTGCCGCTACACATTTATCAAAAAGTATTTTCATTTTTCTAAAATAGACTCTGCTCGCTTCCTTGTCAGGACTGTAGGGGGGAATCGCCATAATACCTCTGAGCTTTATATTCTCCAAATCGCAAACCTCGCCGGCAAAATTCAGAAGCTCATCCGGCATAACGCCATTTTTCTGCAGTTCGCGACCGATATTGACTTCGATACAAATATCTATTCTCTTGCCCAATTCTCCGGCTCTCAGGCTAATTTTCCGAGCTGTTAAAATTTCATCTACTGAATCTATACTATCAAAAAGTTCAACGGCCTTATTGATTTTATTTTTCTGAAGATGCCCTATTAGATGCCAGTTTATGTCAAGATCCGAAAGCGAAACGATCTTTTTTGACGCTTCCTGCACTCTGTTTTCACCAAAAATTCTGCACCCTGATTGGTATGCCGATCGTATGCTTTCTGCTCCAAAAGTTTTGGACACAGCCATAAGGACAATATCGGACGGGTTACGTACTGCTTTTTCCGCAGAACTTGCTATTGTTTTTTTAATATCAGATAGATTTTTACTTATCAATATGTTACCTCTGACATAATCATAGTTTCGTTAGTATGGCTCAACCTGTTAATACTACAATATTGCAAGTCATAGTCAACGCTTGACTTAAATTTGTTTTATCTATATAAAAAGAAGAAAGACTTATTTATAAGGAGGAGATTAATGGAAAGACAGTTTATTCCGGCTGATGTTCCGTTTAAAAAGAGAGTTAAGTTTATAGAAAATTATACATTAATCACTCAAGACAGCGAAAGGATGATGCTTTTTGCCGGTGACCAGAAAGTTGAACACCTCAATAAAGATTTTTATGGCGAAAATATAAGCAAAGACGATGCCGATCCGGAGCATCTCTTTAAGATTGCAAAAGGCAGCAAAATAGGCGTTTTTGCTACCCAATTCGGCCTTATTTCAAAATATGGGCTTGATTATCCGGAAATCCCCTATCTTGTTAAACTTAATTCAAAAACAAATCTCGTAAAAACAGAACAGGCTGATCCCTTTAGTAACCAGTGGCTGACAGTTGACAAGGTAGCAAGATTTAAAAAACAATCTTTGCTGAAAATAGCAGCTGTTGGATATACAATATATATCGGCAGTGAATTTGAATACAAAATGCTTAAGCAAGCGGCAAATATTGTGAACGAAGCGCATCAAAACGGGTTGGTTGCAATACTTTGGATCTACCCGAGGGGCAAAGCCGTAAAAGACGAAAAAGATCCTCATCTTATAGCTGGAGCAACCGGAATTGCGGCATGTCTCGGTGCAGATTTCGTAAAGGTAAACTATCCTGAGAAAAAAGGCAAGGAATCAAAAGAGATATTTAAAGAGGCCGTAATATCAGCCGGGAAAACAAAGGTTGTATGCGCAGGCGGCTCGTCTGCCGATCCAAGAGAATTTTTTCAACGGCTTCATGATCAGATTTTTATAAGCGGTGCAAGCGGAAATGCAACCGGAAGAAATATACATCAAAAAGATCTCGCAACGGCGATAAAAATGTGCAATGCGATAAGTGCTATCACATTCGATTCAAAATCTGTTGATGAAGCAATGAACATTTATCAAAGCTAAACTGTTAGACGATTACACTTATTTATAGTAAATTTTAATAACTCATTTTACGCCTTAAAGACAAATCTCAGCGACAAGAGAAACACTTTAGATGTAGGGCGGGTTCTTACCAGCGCAGCCGTGCTGCTGCAGCAAGGTTCCAGCGCCCCGGATAATATTTTCTATTGCCGCCCAATGAGTGATAACATTAACGTATAAGGTGAATTGATAATTAAAATTTGAGGTACTAACCGATCAGTTAAGGTAATCCATGAATAATCATCCCGAGTTTCAAATCTGCCTGCCTGTGCGTTGCCTGTCTGCGTTACTATTTTAGATATCATATTGAATATTTAGGAATGATACAGCGCGTAAAATAAATCGATAACATGCATTTTTATTCATAGAAATCTCTTGACATCCTAAAATTTTTTATATAATCAACATATATTAACCCTTTGGAGGATTTATGGTTATTATATTGTTGATATCTTTGATTTTTTCTTTACCGGCTTACGCATCAGATAACTTGAAAATAGGAGTATATCTTTCTATGACCGGACCGGTAGCCGCATGGGGACAGGAAGAGTGGAAAGGAATAAAAATTGCACATAAAATGAAACCTTTTGTAAGGGGCAGAAAAATTGAATTGATCTTAGAGGATAACGCAAGTCATCCCGAAAACGCTGCATTATCAATAGAGCGACTGATTGACAAAGGCGTAAAGGCGGTTATCGGTCCGGTCACTACAACGAATGCGCTTGCGGGTCTCGCTTTAACCGAAAAACAGAAAATCATAGATATTATACCTTCAGCTAACGGACTGCATCTTACCGATAACAAAAAATATACAGCAAGGGTCTGTTTTACCAATGACATACAGGCGAATATTATGGCACAATATCTTGCTGTAAAATACTCCAAAGGCGTAATAATCAGCGATATCTCCCAGGACTATTCGATTGGTTTGACGCATCTTTTTACCGCTGACTTCAAAAAACTTGGCGGGAAAATTTTAGATATATATCATATTAACAGCGGAGACACCGATTTTTCAGCCATTGCTACAGAAATAAAGGAAATAAAGCCGGCATTTATCTATATGACGACATATTATAACGAAACAGCGCTATTTGCCAGATCGTTCAGAGAACTCGGTGGGAAAGCGCCTATCTTTTCAGGCTCCGCAGCTGCCGCCGATTCATTGATAAAAATCGGAGGAGATGCAGTAGAAGGTCTTATTTTTACCGACGATTATGATCCAAAAATCACAATAACAAAATCCGGAAAGCGATTTGTGAAGCTTTTTCAAAAGAAATACGGAAAAATGCCTGATTCCGCAGAAGCATTGGCCGCCGATAGCTATCTATATCTTATTAATTCAATAGACAAGGTCGGTCTCAATGCAAAAAATCTTGGCAAAGCCGTAAGAAATGGACATTTTAACGGCGTAAGCGGCATTATAAATATAAAGAACGGTAAAACATATAGAACCACCGTAATAAGAGAGGTTAAAAACGGGAAATTCGTACCGATAGCCTTATTTTCGCCGTAAGCCGTAATAAGACATTTGCATAATAAACAGATCCGCAGCTTTTTATGAGATTTTCTATAGATAATGGAAACTTCTGTGAATCTGTTTATTGCGCAGCGATCTATTCGCATATAGAATGCCGGTCCGATCACAATCGGTAGATGTTTGCGAATCGATAAATCGTTCTTGGCAATAGATTTGCATTAACTCATAGATGCAATTAGATACAAACTATTGTTTATTGGTGTTTTTACCGCATATCTACGCCCAAGCTCCGCAATATATCCATTTAGAAGACTGACTTTCGATTTCAGGTTCTCTTCTCTCAGACGTGACTCATATTGAGACAGCCAGTTTAAATCAAGTATATTCTTTTCAAACTGTTCGACATAGTTTCTGAACGAAAAGTCGACAATACGGGAGGTCTCCACAACTGCAACAATCTCTGATATAAGCGATTTGATTTCTAATTTTATCTTATAATTCATCGTTACTGTTTTCCTGCCCGATACTGCAAACAGCATAAGAACCGAATCAATCAGAATCATTTCCCATTTTTTTCTTGATATTTCGGTTCTGGTTAAGCTAAGCGCTTTAATTCCACTCTTACCAAATAATTTCGCAGCTCTATCTGCATATAATATGCCGTTTTCATCCAAAGATCCAAAATATATTGCCTTTTTCACTTCATCATAAACTGCAGAAATCGTCCTCTGTCTGCCAAAAACTCCTGCAGCATAAAATTCATTCATAAGGCCTGAAGAAACTACGATTACAAAGCAATTTTCTCTCTCGATCTTCAACAATTCATATCCCGGATTTTTAAAATAAAAATCATCCGTTATAAAAATTATGTCATAATCGTTTTTCAACCTATATTTATTGATATAACTGCAGCCCTGAATTGGAATCGTGACATATTCTTCAGAGTTTTTGCAATCATCACGTATCAAATCAATATACGCATTACAATCTCTTCCATTAATGAATTCGGATATCAGCAAACCTTTTTTGTTAGCTTTATATATTAACAGCTTCATTTTCAAATTTTGATAAAATCTCCTTGGCAGCAACATCCGTCGATTTCGACGCATCAATCCTGAAATTCGCATTTTTGTAAAATTGAACTCTTTTTTTGTAAAGTTCCCGAAGCCAATCTTTTCCATTTCCGACAAGCGGCCTGTCGTTATTCTGTTTTATTCTCTTATAGCAAATCTCAAATGGACAATCCAGAAAAAAAATCGTGCCGTTTTTCAACAGTAGTTCCGAAGTTTTTTTGATACAAAACGCCCCTCCTCCCACCGACAGCACGAAAAGTTTATCGTTATCAAATATTTCTTTGATTACAGAGTATTCCAGAGTTCTAAAATATTTTTCACCTTTTTTGCCGAATAAGTCGGTAATATTTCCAAAGCGTTTTTTAATAATTTCATCAGAATCAAAAAATAACAGATTGCCTTTTTGCGCAACTTTTTTGCCTGTCTCGGTTTTACCGGAACCCATAAATCCAATCAAAATGATGCTTTTCATTAATTTTTTTGGTGCGAGCGGGGAGACTTGAACTCCCACAGATATAATCTACTAGATCCTAAGTCTAGCGCGTCTACCAATTCCGCCACGCTCGCTTTTAGCCAATTTATAATTCTCCTTGTATGTTATTGAAACTGTTGAGAACTTATGCATAGCATGCAAGGAGAGTTTATAACAATAAACACGTGTTATCAAGAGTATTTTGAATTGTAAGTGCGATTCTATCGAGGATTATCAACAAATCAAACTTCTCTTTTAATTAAAATAGATTGATGCTCAACATTATGAGATCCATGCACAGTAAACAAATTCACAGCTTATTGCGCAATGATCTCATTGTGATTAATAGACACTGCTGCTTCAGACTTTAGGGCACCTCCATTGTTCTGTAAGTTACGGATTAAAAGAAAAATCGATAAGATGCTTCCTGCAAATCAGGAAATAGAAATCTTATAATAGTTCAAGACTCAAAACGACCGTTTACGGATTAATAAAAGCGCCTTTAACCAACCGGTTACTATTTCAAATTAACTATTAGCTAAATCTTTCTTTAGCTTCTGCGGATATTTATTGTGCAGCAGCCTCATTGTATCTTATTCTCTCTTGACAAGGTAAAAATGGTTGATAAAATTCCGACATATTTAAGGAATGCCGAGATAGCTCAGTTGGTAGAGCAAGGGACTGAAAATCCCTGTGTCCGTGGTTCAATTCCACGTCTCGGCACCATTCTGATAAATATAAAATTGCTTTTTATAAGAAACATACTAATTTAATATTAAATTTTGGAGGTAAAAGTGGCAAAACCAAGCAAAGTCGAGGTAGATCAAGAAACATGCATAGGTTGCGGCGTATGCGCCGATATGGCACCTGATGTATTCGAGATGCAGGATGGTATATCGATTGTCATAAATGCTCAGGGTGCGGAATACGATGAGGTTCAAGAGGCTGTTGAAGCCTGCCCTGTAGAATGTATTACAGCTGAAGAATAATTAACTGAAAGACCGTCTTCGCATAGCTTAGACGGCCTTTCGTATAAAATTTTTGGAAAATATAAATTCATCCCTTTTTAAATGTTATGTCTGTCCTTGCTGAGTGCAAAGAGCATGAACAGATCAACGCCGATTTGGCAGATCAAATATTTCAGTACCGAATCGATGAAAAGACTCAAGAACGGAGGAGTTTCCGAGCTTCTGGCAAAACTGCTTATTCAGAGAAATATAAAAACAAAAGTTGACGCTGAACTATTTCTAAAACCGCAACTAAAAGATATTGAATCTCCGTTCAGATTTGTTTGGATGCAAAAGTCTGTGGAAAGAATTGTAAAAGCAATAACAGACAAAGAAAAAATTGCGGTTTATGGTGATTATGATGCAGATGGAATAACTGCAACCGCTTTACTGGTAAAATTTTTTCGCGCAATAGATGTGCAGGCGAACTGGTATATTCCAAATAGATTAAGTGAGGGATACGGGCTCAACTCAAATCAGATAAAAAAGATTTCATCTGAGGGCATCACGCTTATTATTACCGTAGACAATGGAATCAGCAGCATAGAGCCCATTGAACTTGCAAATGAATTAGGCATTGATGTTATAATAACCGATCACCATACAAAACCGGATAAAATGCCGTCGGCGTATTCAATTGTGCATCCGGATTATGCTGCCGATAAAGAAGAATTCCCTCCTTCGGGAGCCGGTGTAGCATTCAACCTCATTATAGCTTTACGTTCCTATATGCGCTCGATTGGTTTTTCAAATTTGCCCAATCTGAAACAATATATAGATATAGCGGCACTTGGAACAATTGCCGATATAGTTCCATTAGTGGGCACAAACAGAATAATTGTCAAATACGGTCTCGAACAAGCTGCACAGAAAAACTCATCAAAAGCAATCAGCGCTATGCTTAACTCAAAGAAAAACAGAGGCGAAATCAGCACAAAAGATATAGGATTTATAGTAGCACCCAGAATAAATGCCGCAGGAAGAATGGGAGCAGCTGAAATTGCTATGAAACTGTTTCTGAGTGAGAATGACAACGAAATTTGTCAGTATTCAAAAGAACTTAATGCTCTAAACACAAAACGTCAAAAACTTCAATCCGAAATTTTGAATGAAACTGAAGAAAAGATTTCTAAGCTTGGCAATGCGAAGATCATTGTTGCATGGGGCGATTGGCATAAGGGAATAATTGGTATCGTAGCCGGAAGAATTGCAGAAAAATATGCAAGGCCGGCAATAGTAATATCAACATCCGATAAAATTGCAACCGGTTCGGGAAGAAGCATCAGAAATGTAAATCTTTTTGAGTTAATAAGTAAAACCGGTCACATGCTGAAGCATTTCGGAGGACATCCTCAAGCCGTAGGTCTATCCATAGAAAAGAGTAAACTTGATAAATTTACTTATAAAATAAATGAGGCTGCAGATTCCGTCGCAATAGATCAGACAGGGCAAATATTATATGATGATGAAATTGATTTTAATCAGATAAATAATGAGTTCTACAGCATAATTGATACGATGAAACCGTTTGGAAATGCGAATCCTGAGCCGCTTTTCTGTTCTAAAAACATAGTTATAGAAGAAAGAAGAATTGTTGGAAATGGACACTGGAAAATGCGCATCTCTCAAGATGGAAGAATATTCCCTGCTATTTACTTTAATGCAGAAAATAATAAAGAGGAAATAGGCAGACATGCTGACATCTTATGGAAAATAAAAAAGAATCGATGGGCAGGTTATGAAAATTTGGAACTTTGTATAGAGGGTATGAGAAATGTCAAAAATAGTTATTAAAATTGCGGATATTGAAGTTGGCAAGAAACCTATAATTATTGCCGGACCTTGCATCATTGAAAACAAAACAATGGCGTTGGATATTGCTCGCAGGCTGAAAGATTTTATGGAGAAATATTCCATCAATTTTATCTTCAAGGCATCTTTTGACAAAGCAAACAGAAGCGCCATAGCATCTTACAGGGGACCGGGTATGAAAAAAGGACTGGAGATATTAGAGGCTGTAAAAAGTGAAACATCGTTACCGATAACAACCGATATACATCTGCCCGAGCAAGCCGAACCGGTTTCAGAGATAGTCGATTTAATCCAAATACCCGCGTTTCTTTCAAGACAAACCGATCTGGTTACCGCAGCTGCCGCCACAGGAAAGCCGATAAATATCAAGAAAGCTCAATTTATGGCACCCAATGATATTAAGTCTGTGATAAAAAAGGTGGAATCAGCCGGAAACAAAAAGATTATCCTTACTGAAAGAGGCAGCTGTTTTGGATACAATAACCTCGTAATTGACCCCCGTTCCATTCCTATAATGAAAAAAAACGGTTACCCTGTTATCTTAGATGTAACTCACAGCCTGCAGCAGCCTTCGATACATCAAACGCACTCAGGTGGAAATCCTGAATTTATACCGGATATTGCCAATGTTGGAGCTGCACTAAATTGCGATGGTCTATTCTTTGAAGTGCATCAAAACCCCGCGGTTGCCCTCTCAGATGCTGAAAGTATGCTTCAGATAGATAGACTCCCTGAAATTATATTGTCGGTAAAATCAATCTGGAAGGCTGTTCGCGGTGAAAATAGTTGACAAATTTATAGCGATAGACTTTTTAAAATCGCTGTTTTTTATAACTGCCGGATTTCTTTCAATACTCTATATCGTAGATTTTTTCAATCACCTCTCTTTTTTAAGCGAGCCGGTTGAGAGCTTGTTCATTGTCAAATATTATCTTTATAAGCTGCCGTTTTTTGTTTACATAATACTGCCGTTTTCAATACTGTTCTCAACAATAATTACATACGGACGATTAAACGACACAAACCAGCTGACATCTCTTTTTAATACAGGGCTGTCAATCTATAGAATCGCAATCCCGGCATTGGTAACGGTAGTCAGCTTGTCAATCCTTTTTTTCCTGCTTAATGACAGTCTGGTATCAAAAGGAATTACCGCAAGTAAATTTATAGAAAATAATATTATAAAGCACCCAAGCAGCTATGAAAACGGAATATTCGCAAAAAGCAAAAATTATATATTAAATGCTCAAACGCTGGATATAAATAACAAAACTGCATATATGCCGATTTTATATAAAAAAAACGGCAGCAAATTTGTTGAGATAAAAGCCGACAGAGCATTTTTTGGAAAAAAAACTACGCTGCATAACGCAGTTATAAGAACCTATTCTGATAATGGAGTAAGTTATAAATATAAAAAAATCATGATTTTGAATCTGAATTTCAACATATCGGATATACTGCTTCACTCATCAACATTTTCCACACTAAGCCTGAAGGAACTCTGGAAGCTGAGAAAGATCGGCAACTCCAGATATCAATTTATGATATTTGACAGACTATTTTCATTTACAATGCCGATAATAATGTTTATTTTGGCATTATCAATCGTAGCAAAACCGTTTAAGCGGGAAGAAAGCAGCATCAAAGCAACCGGAGTCGGAATGCTTTACGGAGCAGGCTATTTCTTGTTTCATGCGATTTTAGCGGGCTTAGGTAAATCTTCTATGATTTCACCTCTCATAGGAGCAGCAACACCTCATATAACATTTCTACTCTTTGCCCTGATGAAAATAGAAGAAGACTGAATGAATCGGTCTCTTCTTTTGCTGCAGATTCGGCAACATCCCTGTCATTTGTGCTTCGAATTTACCTTGCGCATCAAATAAATAAAATGATAAATCATAGAGCCCCTAACAGTTAATGGCCCGGTTACTGCAGGAAACCCTAATTTCCCCTGTTTTTAAAAACGAGGGGTTTCGCCTGTCTCTGAAAGAGACACTAATGCAGCAGTGCATATCTTATCTGGATTTTGCGGCAATAGTAGTGTATGCGAGTGCGGGGTAAAGTTAATAAGGCAAATTTGGACTCTCAATTTGAAATATACGGAATCAGCAGAGATGCCCTAAAAATACCTCAACAATTTCCCGGTAGTGATGCTTTTTTTAGGGCAAACAGATATCCGTCAATTCCAAAACCGACAATCACACCATCAGCAATATCACTTAAATATGATTTATGCCTGAACTTCTCTCTCTTGAATATATTAGAGATGTGAACTTCAATAAAACGAATCGATACTCCTGCTAAAGCATCTCTTATAGCTATACTTGTATGCGTAAAGGCAGCAGCATTAATTATAATAAACCGAATCTGTTCGGCTTTTGCATCATGTATTCTTTTTATGATGTCGGATTCACTATTACTTTGAAAACAGATCACAGATAAACCAAGCCGAACGCCTTCTTTTTCAAGCAATGCTTCAAGATCTTTATATTTAAGAGTACCATAAACTGCAGGTTCTCTAATTCCCAAAAGATCCATGTTGGGGCCGTTTATGACTAAAACTTTTTTATTAGAATCCAACCCTTAAAGGTTCTCCCCCAAGCAGGTGCATATGAATATGATCTACCTCTTGTCCGGCATCTTCACCATTGTTTATCGTCATGCGGTATCCGGATGCGCTTATACCTTCTTTTTTTGCTAATCTTTTAGCTACAATAATCATCTTACCCATTAAATCCACATCGCCGATATGCTCACCTACATCATTAATGCTATCGTAATGTTTTTTGGGAATTATCAGAACATGTACCGGAGCTTTTGGATGAATATCTTTCACAGCGATAAAATCATCATCTTCGTATACCCTTTCCGAAGGTAATTTACCATCAACAATCATGCAAAAATTGCAATTTAGCATAGGAACCTCCTATCAATTTAACTACTATTATAATGATACTATTTGGATTTGTCAATTGCTCTTGACTGTTTTTCTTTTATACCTGATTGCTTAAAACGTCTTATAAGTTCAGCTTCTACCTGATAAAATGACAGTCCGGAATAGTGAAGCATGACCAGAATATGATACATCAAATCAGCCGCCTCATAGACTATTTCACTATTTTTGCCTCCTTTAGCTGCCACAATCAGTTCGGTTGCTTCTTCACCTACCTTTTTCAATATCGTATCGATTCCCTTTTTGAACAGCTTAGCGGTATACGAAATTTCGCCCGGCATAGTGCAGTGCTCGGCAATTGTTTCACTTAGCGCACTTATTGCATTATAGGTTGCCTCCCTTGATTCGCCGTCGTTTCTGTAGAAACAGCTTTTATTACCGGTGTGGCAGGCCGACCCGGTTTGCTCGACTGCAAACAGCAACGTGTCGCAATCGCAATCATAAGAAGTAGAAATGACTTTCTGAAAATGTCCCGATGTTTCTCCCTTTTTCCACAGGCATGATCTGCTGCGAGACCAAAAATGAGTATAGCCGGTTTCAAGAGTCAGTCTAAGCGAATCACTATTCATATATGCAAGCATCAAAACTTTGCCTGTTTTTTCATCCTGAATGATTGCAGGCACAAGACCGTCTTTATCAAATTTTACTTTTTCAATCAGATTCATAGCCTGACGACAACCTCTCGTTTTTTTAAATATTCTTTTAAATCTCTTATGGAAAATTTGCCGTAATGAAATACCGATGCAGCCAAAGCTGCATCAACAATTTTTAAAATCTCATAAAAATGCTCAGGACTGCCCGCACCTCCGGATGCTATAATAGGTATTCTTACGGCATCAGCAACAGCACCGGTCAAAATGGTATCAAACCCGTCATTTGTTCCATCCGCATCCATGCTTGTCAGCAGCAACTCACCGGCGCCATAAGATTCCATCCTTTTAGCCCAGCTGACTGCATCTATGCCGGTCGATTTTCTACCTCCGTATATCACAACCTCAAAATCACCGCCGTCATTCCTGCGTCTGGCATCGATTGCAACCACAATATTCTGATTACCAAATCTATATGATGCATCTTTGACAAAATCGGGGCAAAGAACCGCCTGAGTATTTATTGCCACCTTATCGGCACCGGCAGACAACATTGTTTTGATATCCTCTATAGTTCTGATACCGCCGCCAACCGTAAGAGGAATGAACACTTGATCTGCAGTTCTTTCTACTATATCCACCATAGTTTTTCTTTTGTCGCTGCTTGCAGTTATATCAAGAAAAACAATCTCGTCGGCTCCTTCGTCATTGTAGCGTTTTGCTATTTCAACAGGATCACCGGCATCCCTGATATTTACAAAATTAACCCCTTTTACAACTCTTCCATTGTCAACATCAAGACATGGGATAATTCTTTTGGCCAGCATCGATATCAAAATTTATTAAAATGAGTAACCGATTCGAGGGAACGCTTGTCCGGCATCTTTACATCAGCATCCGAATATCCAAGTACAATAAGCGAAACAAGTTCATAATTTCGAGGGACAGAAAGAAGCTTTCTAATCGATTCGGAGTGAGGTTTTCTGTATCCGGCAACCCAGCATGATGCTATGTTAAGAGCACTGGCCATAATAATCATATTCTCTGTCGCAGCAGCACAATCAAGCGGAGTGCTCGAATTCTGTCTATCACCAAAAACCGCTATGGTAACAGGAGCGGTTTTGATAAATCTGCCCCACTGGCAAAGATCAGATAGAGCAAGCCTGAGATCTTTGTCATCTACAACGACAAATTCCCATTGCTGTAAATTGTTTGCGGAGGGAGCAAGTCTTCCGGCATCAAGTATCTTGTTAAGATCTTCCCTGCTTATTGCATTCGGCAAAAAGACCCTTACCGATCTTCTTCTTTTTATTATCTCATACATACTATCACCTCTATTTCAAAAAAAATCTATTGCATCAACATCTATAATTATTCTACTGTCAAATTTTTTATTTTCCACCAGATTCCTGAGAAAGCAGACAGAACTCTTCACATTATTTGTTTTTATTATAAGGTGAAATCTAAATTTGTTTCTTATTTTGCTGATCAGACACTCCGAGGGGCCCAGAAACTCAATATTTCTATCACTTAACCATGAAGCAATATACTGCATGTCTCTTTTTCCTTCAATCTGTTTAGGATTTACAGAAATCATTCTAATAAGGTGCGAGAACGGAGGATAGAGATGCTTTTTTCTGATTACGAGCTCCTTTTCGCAAAAAGAAACATAATCATGCCTGATAATATCGATAAAGTCGGGATTATGAATATTGTATGTCTGTATAATGCTTTTTCCCTGACTCATCCGGCCTGCCCTGCCTGAAACCTGAAGTGCAAGCTGAATGGCATTCTCAGAAGAAAGATAATCTGCACCGGCCAAAAGCGATTCATAAGACAAAATTGCCGAAAGCATAATACCCGGATAATCATGTCCTTTTGCAAGCATCTGAGTTCCTATAATGATATCTATCTCGCCGTCTCTTAGTCTGTTCAAAATTTTCTGATATGATCCTTTTTTCTTTGTATTATCGCTGTCAAAACGTTCAATAACCTTATTGGGAAGAACTTCTTTTATATAAGCCTCAACCTTTTCCGTGCCGGTACCGATAAATTTCAGATTACTGCTTCCGCATTTTCTGCATCCCGTATCTATCTTTTGCTTATATCCGCACCAATGGCATTTCAGCTGTCCGTCCTTTTTGTGATAGCAGAGAGTAACCGAACAATTGGGGCATTCAATCAGCGAATCACAATCAAGGCAAACCGCATTTTTTGCAAAACCCCGCCTGTTTACCAGAATAAGCGATTGAGACTTTTGCTCAAGAGCGGCAAGTAGTTTCTCCGAAATAATACCGGTTCTGCAGTTGTTGAGATCTGCTAGATAAATTTTCGGAAGCGGTGTTTCTTTTACTCTCTTTTCAATTTTAAAAAAGCGGAATTTTCCGGTTTTTGCATTATAATAGGTTGATACCGAAGGAGTAGCAGAACCCAAAACAACCGGAATTTTTTCCATTTTAGCTCTTAAAATTGCAATATCCCTTCCGTTATAATGCGGCATCATATCGGATTGTTTATACGAGCTGTCCTGCTCTTCATCCACAACTATGATTCCTGTTTTTGCGGGCACAAAGATTGCCGATCTGGCACCAAGCACTATGGGCGCTCTTCCGGTTCTTACATTAAGCCATCTGTTGAATTTCTGCAAAGGTGTAAGTCTGCTGTGAAAAACAGAAATAATATCACCGAAGCGCGAGACAAATCGTTCTTCAAGCTGAGGAGTCAGAGTAATCTCCGGCACAAGCACAATTGCACCATATCCGGCTTCTACAGCATGCTCAATAAGCTGAAGATATATCTCCGTCTTTCCTGATCCCGTAACGCCCATAATTAGATTACTGCTGAAACGTTTCGCAATATCATCTTTGATTGAGTTTATAATATAGTACTGCTCTTCAGTAGAAAGCAGATTCTCGCTCTGTTTATGATAACAAAAGTCATGCTCCTCTATGCATATCTGTTCTTTGATTTCGAACAACCTCTTTGGAAGCATACCTTTTACGGCCATACCGATACCTGATCCATAATAGCTATGCAGAAATTCAAGTAAATCAATTAATGTTTTATTAAGAACAGGGCTTTTGTCCAGAATGGCTGCCTCTTTATAATTATCTATTTCAGATGCCGTTCCGATTGCTATGCCTATTTTCTGACGATTATTTTTTCCAAATGGAGCCAAAACTCTCTTGCCTATATCATTACCATCAAAACCTTCAATATAGTATGTAAAGGTCTGATCAACCGCCAGCGGAAAAAGAACCGAAACAAATGCCATTTTATGTCTCTATCTGTCGCAGCGGCGCTATATGCAATTTTGATCGCCCGGGAACATCGGCTATATACCTTGGAATCGCAATACCTCCCAACTCTTTTACAAGTCTTTCAATAAATTCTATTCCCTGTTCTATTGGAACCTTAAATTTCTCCGTCCCATATACCGGATCACAGCTGAATAGATAATAAGGTTTGATACCAAACTCCTGAAGTTTAGAAAAAAGTTCATATAGCGTATTATAGTTATCATTAACTCCCTTAAGCAAAACCGATTGATTCAGCAGGGATACACCGGCAAAACGCAGCGCAGCTGTTGCTCTTGAACTTTCATGAGTAAGCTCTCTCGGATGGTTAAAATGCGTCATTATCCAGATAGGGCTAAACTTTTTTATGATTGAAGATAAATTTTCTGTAATTCTCTGAGGCATAAATGCAGGCACCCTTGTCGCTATTCTGATAACCTTTATGCTTTTAATTGATCGGGTAATTGAAAGCATCCGCTCAATTGTTTCATCGTTTAAGGTCAAGGCATCGCCGCCTGAGAATATCAGCTCTCTTATATGCGA
Organism: uncultured Hippea sp.; assembly: GCA_913009315.1. Classification (GTDB taxonomy): domain Bacteria; phylum Campylobacterota_A; class Desulfurellia; order JAADFJ01; family JAADFJ01; genus JAADFJ01. The sequence continues at coordinate 1,146 of CAJVZA010000035.1, read as the reverse complement.
ATGATTTTCAAGATATTCGGCAATTTTTTCAAATCTGCTTATAGTAATTTGTTCACCGGATTTTCCCCATCTCCATTTTCTGGTACAGAACTGACAATAAGTATAGCAAAAATCCGTGGTAACCACCAATCCTCTATCGGGATATCTAACTATGAGACCGCTTACAGGCATATGCGATTCTTCATCAAACGGATCTTTTCTTGTATAGCTTGCATAATCTGCATCGATGGGAACGATCTGTCTGTATATCGGATCGGATTGATCAAAACGCCTGATAAGATTAAAATAATGCGGAGTAACTGCAAATCGACCGCGACAATCATCCTCGATTCCGGCTATCTTCGGATCGGTTATTCTGTTTTTAAGCTGCCAGTGCCAATCGTTCCACAACTTGCCGCTTATATTTCCAAAAATTTTTTTTGTACGTTCAGTTATCATAACGCTATGTTACATCCAAAAAGACTATTATTCTACAAAAGAGTTACATGGTATGAGGGCCGTGTCTTTGGAGCTTGTTGATAAATGTCATTGTGCGAAGCAATCTCACCACAGGCAGGATGCCTATGATATACTGAGACTGCCGCGGCCTACGGCCTCGCAGTGACAGAAAGAAAAAGTCATTGCCTTGGATATTTTCTCTCTGTCATCGTAAGCATTTTCCCCCTCCGTCATTGCGAGCGAAGCGAAGCAATCTCAGCTTCTTCGGTGTATCACAGGCATCCTGCCTGTGTTCTCTTTTCTTCTGTTCCGCATTTGAGAAAAGATGTTAAGAAAATCTTCTGATGAAGCGTATAGAAAATTAAGGGTAACTCTGATGGCCGGATGCTTCCATAGAAGATAACTCGGGAGCGAGATAAAGTGATCTGTTTTTCGAAGGCTTAGCGGTGCTTAAGTCGAGGAAAAAGATTGCTTTAGATTGCCCTGAGTTATCTTCCCTTTGGGCTTTATATTCTTTAAAGATTCTTTCTTACTTTTTGATTGATTAAAAAGTAAGCAAAAAATCACCGCTGTGTGAAATATGCTGAAAACCGGCTCATAAAGCTAAAAAGAGATAACTCGCAGTTTCTTTTCACAATTACGAAAGGTAAAATAAAAGATAAGCAAGGTTGTAACAGTTATTACTTATACGGCTCCTAAGCTCAGACA
>CAJVZA010000034.1 GCA_913009315.1 uncultured Hippea sp. | reverse complement strand
CTACCCTCCCGCAAACTCATAACGAGGCAGGCGGATCAACATCCAAGGCGGTATAGATATCTTTTTGCTTTTCAAGGATATCTCCGACACGCATCTTGTATCCGGGTGCTTCAAAGCACTCAATTACATCAAGCTTGTCCGGAAGCGTTCCAAGCGTATATGTTTTGTATAGTCCCTTCTCTTGCATCCGTTTTTTGATGTAAGAGAGATAGATCAATGCAACAAAGGCAACGAAGAGTTTGCCTTCGAGGCTCTGTTCGGACGAGATGAGCAGACGACGCATATTCAGACGCTCCTTGAGATTACCAAAGGCTTTCTCAACAACATCTTTATTGCGATAAACCTCCAAAGCAGATATCGCATCCATCTTTTCATTGCCGGCAAGGGGAAACAAAAACCATAGTCCCGCAGAACCTGCTGCCCCATCAGCAACAAATGATTAATCAATTGGAGATAAAGCTGAGATAAGAAAGAAATATAGATAAAAAGCTAAAAAGCCTGTATTCATAAGGGAATGCAGGCTTTTTCTGTCACTTTCTTGGCGGAAGTTTCGTTGCAGCAAGTATCTCAAAAACGGCAAAGAGGCCTAAAGAGTCAAACTTGAGCTGCAGAATATCAGCCTGACCGGCTGCAAAATATCCGGCACTTTTTTGGCTCCCCGGGAGGGACTCGAACCCCCGACAAGGCGGTTAACAGCCGCCTGCTCTACCAACTGAGCTACCGAGGAACACTCAAAGCAACAGTGCCTAATATATTCAGGAGTCATCGGATGTCAAGCAGATAAGTGAAATATTTTTGGAATCATAAGCGTCATTTCCGGAACAAAGACAAGAAGTATCAGAGCTAAAATCGCCGCTGCAATAAAAAACAGCTCATATTTGGAAATATCTTCAACACTGACATTAGCCATTCTGGATGCTACAAAAAGATTGATCCCCATAGGCGGGGTAATCTGCCCGATTGCCAAATTAACCACCATCAACATCCCGAACCAGATAGGATTGAATCCAAACTGTCCCATTATGGGTATAAATATCGGTAAAAAGATATAAAAAATCGATATTGCATCAAGAAACATTCCCGCAAACAGAAGCAGCACGTTTATCATGGCTATCATTTCCAGTTTTGAATGAACCGAACTGATAAAAAAATGTGTAATGACACCCATCGTGCCTACAGTTGAAGCAGCCCATGACATAATACCGGCAAATGCTACGATCATCATAATCATTGCACTATTCAAAAGAGATTCTACCAAAATATCATACAGAAGCTTCCATGTTAAACTTTTATAAATACAAGCACCGACAAAAAGACCATAGACGACGGCAACTACAGCAGATTCGGTAGGAGTGAAAATACCGGCATATATTCCGCCCATTATAATAAACGGAGTAACTATAGCCCATAAAGCCCCTTTATGTGAATTTTTGACTGTCCGGTCTTTTTGAATTTCCTCAGCAATTTTGAAGCGTTTTGATACCCAGTAAGATGTTATCATAAGAAACAGGCCGACTACAATACCCGGAATAATGCCTGCAGCAAAAAGAGCTGCTACAGAAGTGTTTGTTATGTTTCCATATATAATAAGCGCTATGCTCGGAGGAATAATAATGCCAAGCGAACCGCTCGCAGCAATCAAGGCAGCAGAAAACGGCTTCGGATAACCGGATTTTTCCATTCCGGGAACAAAGATAGATGTAAGCGTTGCGGTATCGGCAGGTCCCGATCCCGAAACTGCTGCCCAGAACATCCCTGCAATAACGGCAATAATTGAAAGCGAACGGTTAATATATTTTCCTAACAAAGCTGCTATACCTACAATTTTTTCAGCCATTCCAACTTTTTCCATAATTTTTCCGGCAAGAATAAAAAACGGTATGGCAAGCAGCGGGAATTTGGCAATATCAGAATAAAAATTGGGTGAAAGCATGCTTATTCCAAGATGATGAGTGATAATTATAAAAATACCGCTTACCCCCAAAGAGACCGCTATTGGAATGCCCAGCACAATAAGACAGAGAAACAGAATAAATATCATCTGAGAGTATAAAGCGCAGATTGAATAATTCTGAAGATTATAAGCAGCGACAAAACGGGTATGAAAGCAATATAGATCCACTCCGGCAAGTTGAGAGAACTTGAAGTGACTTGAAGATCTATTTCATCTGAAAGCTGCCCTAAACTTTCATAAAAAAGCATTGAAAATAAAGTCAAACTCAGAAAAACAGCTGTAAATTCCAATAATTTCCCTAAAACCGGTGGAAATTTTTTTACCAGAAAAAGAACTCTGATATGAGTGTTTCTTTTAATTCCGGCTGAAATTCCCAAAAGCGTAATTACAACAAAAGCGTTTGTTTCGAGCTCCTCGGTAAAAGCCAGCGGATAGTGAATCAGATATCTTGCCAGTACATTAAGAAAGGCAAGCAGCACCATCAAAAGCAGAATAACGGCGCCGCTTACCTCTTCTAAATTATTTAAAAACCAAAGCGCCCTATCTTTCTTGCTTTGCAATATCTTTTTCGGCACTCTTTACGATATTCTTCCCTACTATTTTTGTCCATTTCAACATAACCGGAGCAGTTTTTTGTTTGAACAGCTTGCGCTGAGATTCAGTTAATACCGTTACCTTCATTCCTTTTGATTTTAGGTAGCTAAGCGCCTTCATACTTCCTTCAAGTCCATTGCGAGCCCTTATCTTTTCCCAATCCATAACTTCTCTTGCAGTTCTTTTCAAAATTCGTCTGTCTTTTTTGCTAAAGCTTCTCCAGTCAGCCTTGTTTATACCCAATATCAACGGATCGATCGCATAGTGCCAAATCGTTATATAAGGCTGAAAATTATAGACTTTATAAGGAATTATTACGACATTGACCGGATTTTCTTCTCCGTCCACAACCTTTTGACGAAATGCAGGAACTGCATCAGACCAGTTCATAGATACCGGATTTGCACCAAGAGCCCTGAATATATCTATAAAAATAGGGCTTCCTACGACCCTTATTTTTAAACCTTTCAGATCATTCGGAACTCTTATAGGTCGTTTGCTGTTTGTCAGCGCTCTGAATCCGTTTTCACCCCATCCGATACCTACTACGCCTTTTCTTCTTAATATCCTAAAGAGTTTTTTTCCTGTTTTACCGCCGGTTACCGCATCAACTTCCTGATAGTTTTTGAAAAAAAACGGAAGCGAAAAGAGATTTAACGGTTTTATTATCGTAGACCAGTTGATAGTTGAGCCGAGTGCAAAATCAGCAACCCCGCGCCTTAAGAGCAGAAACTCATTTGTCTGATTTCCGGCAAAAAGCTGTCCTGCAAAATACGGTTTGATGTTTATTCTTCCGTCGGTTCTCTCCCTAACCAAATTGGCAAATTTTGTTGCCGCTTCACCCCATGGACCTTTTGGTCCTACAACAATGCTCATCTTGTACTGAGATTTGTATGCAAATGACGGTATCGTCAACAACATAGCAAACACAGCTACAAGCAAACTCTTAAAGATATTGCTCATACTTTCCCCCTAAGTTTTATTATGGTTACCCACCGTTTTATTATAATTTTGCGCCTGCAGCTGTCAAGCGCTTTACATGCTGTATTACGGTGTTATATTATTTTGTTAATCCTGTATTTGAGATGATGAAGGTGTAATTATGAAAAAAGAAAGTTATAGTATTGCAGTGGCTGGGGCTACCGGTGCAGTAGGTGGAGAAATACTCAAAATTCTTGATGAGAGAGATTTTCCGATCAAAGAGCTGAGGCTTCTGGCTTCCTCAAGGTCGGCAGGAAAGTCTGTTATTTTCAAAGGTAAAGCATACAAGGTAGATGAATTAAAAAAAGATTCGTTTGAAAATATCGACATAGCTCTGTTTTCAGCGGGAGCATCAAGAAGCAGAGAGTTTGCCCCGGCGGCTGTTGCTTCAGGAGCTATCGTTATAGACAACAGCTCTGCTTTCAGAATGGATAATAATGTTCCGCTTGTAATACCTGAGGTCAATTCCAAAGATGCGTTTAAGCATAAAGGAATAATAGCGAATCCAAACTGTACTACGATAGTAATGTTAATGGCGCTGAAACCCCTTTACGATTATTCAAGAATAAAACGAATTATTGTGTCAAGTTATCAGGCAGCTTCCGGAGCAGGATTAAAAGCTATGAATGAACTCTCGGACCAGGCCGCCTGCTGGGCGGAAGGCAAAGATATCAAGGTAAACAAATTTCCTTATCAACTTCTATTCAATGTTATTCCGCAGGTAGATATTTTTATGCCGAATCACTATACTAAAGAAGAGATGAAGATGGCAGATGAGACGAAAAAAATGCTTCATGATCCTGATTTGAAAATTTCCGCAACATGCGTCAGAATTCCGGTATTCAGGGCGCATTCCGAATCGATAACGGTTGAGTTTGAAGGCGAAATAACACCGGAAAGAGCAATAAAACTTATTGAAAGATTTCCCGGAGTGCGACTTGTGGATGATATAGAAAATTCGATATATCCGATGCCGCTTTTTGCAAGCGGCAAAGATGACTGCGAGGTAGGCAGAATCAGGCAGGACTTAAATGGCAAAAACTGGCTTTCGATGTGGGTTGTAGGTGATCAGATAAGAAAAGGTGCTGCACTGAACGCCGTTCAAATTGCAGAACTTCTGATAAGCTGATGATTACGGCAGCAGCAATCACAAAAGATAAAAACGGTAAAATCAAAACAGAAGAACTGATAATTTGCAGAAATTTGCTATTTGCGGTTCAAGACGATCGTTTATGGAATAGTAGAAATGCTGTTTATTAATCTAAACAAAAAAAAGAATAACGGATGGCAATCTTAGTAAAAGCCTGCGGGATAAATTTACCAGAGAACAGTCCGGCCTAAAGAATTTTTTAAGCAGAGGAGTTTATGAAAAAAAGAATCGGTTTAATAGTAGTAATTATACTAATCATACTGTTTTTGGTAGTCGGCTACAGATATGTTCGCCACAGAATGGTCTATGCGGTTACAGATGCTGTGTTTACCGAATCAGACAGCCTGACTAATCTCTCGTTTCAACTTGTCGGCGGTAAAATCATAAAAATGCCCTATGAAGAGGGAGACGTCGTCAAAAAAGGAGCGCTGCTTGCGCAAATCGACCCCACAGTACTTCAAAATTCAAAGAAGAGAGCTGTTTTCAACCTGAACGCCCTTAAAGATAAACAAGACTCTCTTAAAAAAAGTCTTGCAAGAATCAGAAGTGCGATTCAAATTAACAAAAAGATTGCCGGACTTTCGGTTTCCTCAACCAATTTTCAGATTGCTTCGGCAATAAGTATGCTTAAAAGCAAAGAGGCTATATTGAAAAAAGTGAGGCGTGATTTTATAAGAGCAAAGACGCTCTACATTCATCACGCCTTCTCAAAAATGAAATATCAGGATGCCCGCACTGCTCTTGTGTCTACCAAAAGCGAAATTTTGTCCTTAAAGGAAAAGATAGAGGGATTAAAGCTTGCAATGCCCATTTCAAAACAAAAGCTCAAAGCAGCCGACAATGAACAAAAGCGTGTTAAGGAAATCGGCGCTCAAATAGCCGCTCTGAACAACCAAATTAAGGCAACAGGCGAACAGATAAAATCGATAGTTTACAGAATCTCCCAAACCAGGCTCAATAGTCCGTTTGATGGAATCATTGCAAAAAAATATCAGAATGTGGGTTCGGTTGTAGCTCCCGGAATGTTTGTCTATTCAATAACAGATCCTCGCTCCATCTATGTATATGCACTTCTTGAGGAGCAGAAGCTTGAGGGCATAAAGGTGGGCAACCCTGTAAACATAACGATTGATGCCTATCCGAATAGAAAATATCAAGGAGTTGTAGAATCGATTCTTCCGACTACTGCCGCCAAATTCTCGCTTGTACCAAGAGATATTGCAGCAGGAGAATTTACAAAAGTTTCTCAGAGAGTGGGCATCAGAATTAAAATTATAAAAGGAAACAGCTCGGATATAAAGGTTGGACTCAGTGGAGAAGTTGAAATAAAACGCTCAAAATGAGCGAACCTATCTATAAGACTATCTCGAATTCGGAACGATGGCTGATTACCATCTCAGTCATGATGGGAACATTTCTTGCCATCCTGAACACAACAATCATCAACGTTGTCATTCCGGATATGATAGCGCCGCTTGCAACAGATCTGTACGGAATTCAGTGGGTAATAACCGGATATATGATGAGCGCGGCGGTTGCTCTCCTGCTTGTTAATCATCTAACCAAGGAATATGGATATAAGACGGTTTTTGTCTTTGGGCTTGCACTTTTTACGCTGGCCAGTGTCTTGTGCGGAATGAGCAAAACGCTCGAAACGATGATTGCTTCGCGCGCACTGCAGGGTACGGCAGAGGCCATGATAGTCGCAACCGCCCAGACTATTATGTTTACGATATTCCCGCCGAGAAAAAGAGGGCTTGCTATGGGTATATATGGACTTGGAGTCAGCTTTGCTCCTGCCATAGGCCCTCTGATAGGAGGATGGGTAACAGATAATCTGGGGTGGCGCATGGTATTCTTCATCGGCGTTCCGGTTGGAATCATAGATTTAGCTATTTCTCTTGCCTATATTCCCGGTATAAAAAACATAAGCAATTCAAAAAAATTCAACTACGCAAGCTTTCTGTTTATATCATCATTTACCGTATCACTGCTTCTTCTGCTTTCAAAGGGTCAGCAGAAAGGCTGGTTTCAGTCGAGTTATATCGTTATTCTGCTCCTTCTATCGATTATCTTTCTTTTGCTCTATGCCGCATCAGAGTTCTATTCCAAAAATCGGCTAATTGATTTCTCTATTTACAAAATTCCCGAATACAGATATTCGATGCTGACATTCTTTTTTGTATTGGGATTTTCTCTGTATCAGATTTTCTTCCTTTCGCCCCTCTATTTTGAAAATATTAAACATTTGACGACATTCCAAGCCGGCCGCGACTTGTTTTTCATGGGAATTTTTATAGCTATCACGGCTCCTTTTGCCGGAGCAGTCTCAGATAAGATTGGTGCACTCAAGGTACTGGCTTTTACTGCGGCGATATACATATTTACAGCAGTTTTTCTCATACCTCAGATGAACTATTATACGCCGGAGTTAAAATCGATCGGATATCTCATACCGATGGGAATAGCGATGGGAGCATTTTTTGCACCGGTGAGCATACTGGCATTGAGGGATATGCCTGCCGATAAAATGGGAATTGCGGTTAACATGCAGCAATATCTCAGGTTTACCGGGGCGTCTTTCGGAACTGCCATTGCCACCAATACACTCCTGTCTAATGCCTCCGTACATTATAATCTGATGGGAATACAGCAGAATTATGCATACACAGAAAACTGGCTCAGGAAAATAGCAGATTTATTATCGGTGATTATGAATCACTCTGTGGCAATGCAGAAAGCAGAAATCCTGCTGGGAGGAGTCAAACAGCTTTTTTCATTATCGTTTGCTTTTCAGCACAGCTTCTTATATGCAGGATATTGGGGGATTTTTGGGCTTTCTTTTCTTATTCTGATTGCCTTTCACAAAAAAAAGAAGACAAACGGATCTTCCTGATTTTTCAAAATATCCCATGACTCTTTGCAATCGGGTAGCGCCGGCCGTAGCCGAACGCCTTAACGCTGATTTTAATTCCGGGCGGAGCCTGACGGCGCTTATATTCATTTCTGTCGACTAACTCCACCACCTTTCTCACTGTAGCCGAATCTATACCCAAATCGATGATCGCCTTAGGCACCTTCAGCTCCTCAAGATAAAGCTCAAGTATTCTGTCCAAAATTTCATATTCAGGCAGCGTGTCCTGATCCTTTTGATTGGGAGCAAGTTCTGCGGACGGAGCTTTCTTTAGGATATTCTCAGGTATTATACCTCTGTCCCTATTTAAGAAATTTGCCAACCGATATACCTCTGTTTTATAAAGATCCGATATAAGCGCCAGTCCTCCCGCAAGATCGCCGTAAAGAGTTGTATATCCAACGGCCATCTCAGATTTGTTGCCTGTAGAAAGTAGAAGCCACCCAAAATTATTCGAAAGAGCCATAAGAAGAACGCCCCTTATGCGAGCCTGAAGATTTTCTTTCGTAATCTCTTTTGTCTCATTCTCAAATATGGGATTAAGAACGGATAAAAACTGAGTAAATATTTCCTCAATCGGCAGATTAAACAGTTCAAGCTCAAGATTTTCTGCAAGCGCCATAGCATCTTTTGTGCTTTCATCAGACGTAAAACGACTTGGCATCATAATGGCTTTTACGTTATCGCTTCCAAGAGCTGCCGCCGCAATCGCAGCGGTAACAGCTGAATCTATACCTCCGGACAGCCCCACAATTACTTTTCTGAAACCGGTTTTTTTACAGTAGTCGGATAATCCGAGAATCAGCGCATTGTAAATATCTTCAATTTCCGTACGCTGAGGTAATACAATCTCCGATTTATCCGAATCGTATATAAAGCAGCCTTCTTTGAATGCCGGACAGATTTTTACCGGCTTGCCGTTATCGATAACAAAACTTCTTCCATCAAATACAATCTCATCATTAGCTCCCACAGTGTTAACATAAATCAATGTTGTTTTCAGTTTTTGAGTAAGCTCGGAAAAGACTTTCATTTTGCCATCAAATTTCTTTTTGCTGAAAGGTGATGCCGAAATATTTATCAAATAATCGATCGACTCCGGTTTAATCTCTGAAAGCGGGTCGGTTTTGTATCTGCCTGCAAACCCGAGCAGTTCGGTTTTAGCCCAAATATCCTCACAAACCGTCAGCGCAATTTTTTTGCCCATAAACTCAAAAACCGACAGCGTATTCCCCGGCTCAAAATAGCGATTTTCATCAAAAACATCATAATACGGAAGCAGCATTTTATCATGTATATGGCATATCTTTTCGTTATGGAGAAAAAATGCGCTGTTAAATAAAGACCGCCCCGCATGAGTATTTTTTCTTACGGCTCCGAGAACAACCGCTAATTTTTTCGATAATTTAAGAATTTTAGAAATATATTTATCGATTGCATCAACAAACTCGGGACGTTCTAAAAGATCTTTAGGAGGATAGCCCAAAAGCGACATTTCGGGCAAAATCGCCAGATCCACCTTGTCCTCCAAAGAGCTCAAAGCCGAAGCTATCTTTTTATAATTGCCTTCCAGGTCTCCAATTGTAGGATTGAGCTGAATAAATGCAAACCTCATATGACTTTCTCCTTTAGAATGTTTTCCGTTATCCGATCAATTTCGGCATTAATACGGTTAATGATTCAGGTTCCACTCTTATGCTAAACGGTGTTTTTCCTATCCAGTCGCCATCAACATGCACATCCGCACCGGGTTGATTGATAATAATGTTTTTTGCCTTCAGATAGACAGCATCTTTCGACCTTTTAGACAACATTATAGCCGCCATATATTTTAGGACAAACCTCTTTTTAAATATTACAACATCAAGTGTATCGGAAAACAGGTCGGCATCAGGAGTGGCTGAAAACCAGCCTCCGTATCGCTTTCCATTCCCTATCACTGCAGAATATCCCTCGATCTTTCTGCCGTCGACAATAAATTCAATCTTTCTGTCATTTAACTTGAGACAACCCAAAGCAGATGCAATATATGCAAATTTGCCGGCTAACCGTTTTAATCGCTCATCAACCATACGTACTGCGGCTGCATCAAGTCCTATACCTGCCATTTGAGCGAAATAATGCCCGTTGGCACTGCCCAGAGTGATTCTTTTTTCAACACCGCTGTCAATCAGCTGTAATGCCTTTACCGGATCTCTTGGAATTCCGGCTTCCAGAGCAAAAACATCACTTGTTCCGCAAGGCAGCACAAGAACGGCCGACTTTTTGCCGGCCAGAAGATTTACGGCAAAATTAACAGCGGCATCACCGCCGTATACCAGTACGAGATCGTAATCTTCTATGTTATCAGTATTTTTATGTTCGCCTATAATTTCGATAACCGGATCAATGCCTTTTTTTCTTATATTATCGGTAACTGTTTTTAGCATAAATTCGCTGAATCGTCTCGAAAAAGGGTTGATAATCAGAAGTGCTTTTTTATATCTCATCTAACTTTATCTGCATACCGTCATACGCCGCTATTACCTCTATTCCGGATTTAGACAATTCGGAAGCTATTTTATCGGGATTTTCTCTCAGTACCTCTGTGCTAAAGTGCGTGATGACAGCCTTTTTCGGTTTTACTGCTGATATAATAGGTATAACATCATGGACAGAAAGATGATATATATTTTCTCTTGAATGAACAAACACGGTATTTATTATCAATATATCAATATTGCTAAAAACTTTTTTTAAGGGTTCAAAATAGAGTGTATCCGAAATATAACCGACGGAGCATGAATTTCCATCAAATCGAACCGCAAAATTTTCTACAGGATGCATAAGCTTTAGCGGAGTTGAGATTTTTATATTACCCACCGACCATGAGCTTCCCGCGCAGGTTCTGATATTATCATAGTTGCTTCTATTGTATTTCAATATCACCGGGTCATCGTCCCATGCGTCATCAGGAGCAAAAACAGCACCATGATGCTTTCTTCCGCCGCTTGTCATGGATTCAACAACACTGTTAATATCGGCAGAATGATCAAGATGACGATGCGAAAGATAGACCGCATCAATGTCTCTCGCAGATCTTCCGGACTCAATCAGCTTAATCAGACTGCCGGGTCCGGGATCAACAAGAACATTTGTTCCCGAAAGAGAGAGCCAGATACCTCCTGAGGCGCGTATTTGATTAAATACCGAAAATCTCCCTCCTGCCGTTCCAAAAAATTTGATATAGTTATTCATAAAATAGCAGCTCCGGTATCATGGTCAGTCACATTGCTGATAGTAACATCATAAAAATCTCCTCTTTTTAAGCGATTTTGCAGAAAAACCGGAAAATAGTAGCTTGTCCTGCCGCTATGTTCGTTCTCAGCCAATATTCTTACCTGCTTGCCCAAAAACCGTTTTCGATACTTTATGTTTTTTTTATTTACAATATCTTTAAGAAGTTTCACGCGCTCTTTTTGAGCCGATTTTTCAAAGGGCTGATCATAGCTGTTGGTGCCTTTCCTCGGTGAATAAGAAAATGGGTGAAGATACACAAATGGCATATCCATAGTAAAAGAGACGGTTTTGAGAAACTCTTTATCATCCTCACCCGGAAATCCCACAATTATATCTGTTCCAATTGCAATGTCAGGTATCTTATTTATAAGGTTTTCTATCTTTTTTTTATACATAGCCGCACTGTACGGCCTTTTCATTAGAGATAATATTTTGTCCGACCCGCTCTGAAGAGAGATATGAAGATGTCTGCATATCTTCACACTACCCAGAAGTGATATTAGATTGCTGTCTAAGGCGGTTATTCCGATTGAACTTATTCTTATTCTGAACTCCTTATCAATGGCAATCAGCTGTCTTAGAAGTTCATAGAGAGAAGTTCCCAAATCCTTTCCGTAAGAGCCGATGTCGGTGCCGGAAAGAACGATCTCTCTATAACCGCCCGATAAAAGATTTTCTACATCATCTATTACCATCTCAATCGGTCTGCTTATAATCTTCCTGCCTCGCACAACCGGAATTATGCAATAGCTGCAGCTGCCGGAACATCCTTCTTCAATTTTTAGGAATCCTCTTGTTCGTCCGTTCATGCCGGTTATGCCGGAGAATTTCAAATCGGCAGTTTCAGTCCATTTAACAACGTCTGTCCCTGATGCAATCTGATTCAAAGCAGTCACGATTCTTTTTCTGGCGCCTCCAAAAAGAAAAGCTGAGACACCATATTCTTTCTTTAATCTATCGGCATAATCTTTTGTGATGCATCCCGCAACAATTACGTCTTTTTCCGCATTCACCGCCTTCCTAACCCATCTGGCAACATCCTTCTCTGCTCCGCTTGTAACAGCGCACGAATTGATAACGGTGATTGTAGAACTGCTAAGATCATTTGCGACAGAAATACCGCTGCTCTCACATTGTTCCCTCATCCATTCGGTATCAATCTGATTCATCTTGCAGCCTACAGTTGCAAAAAAAAGCTTGAGGTTATTCAATCTTTATTTGTCCAAAGCGAACAAAAAAACGAGCAGCATATTACAGAAGTTTTCACTAATTGTCGTTGAAAATCATACCTTTTGTAGATAAAACCATGCCTGAAAGCGGTCTGCTTGCAATCTGAAGACTGTGAGCTACGGATTTAAACATAGCTTCCGCAACATGATGCTTGTTCCCTGAGGATTCAATTCTGATATGAAGAGTAATCTCAGCATTAAGCGCAAATGCTCTGAAAAATTCAGGTACAAGATCGAGATCAAAATCAGCTATCTTTCCTTCTGTATCATATCCGCTTAGATAAAGCCCGCCGCGTCCGCTAATATCAACTGTCGAAACTACAACAGTCTCATCCATAGGAAGAATAAAAAATCCATATCTGCTTATTGCTTCCGAATCTGCGCAGAGAGAGCGAAAAAGCCTTCCAAGTGCAATCCCAATATCTTCGACAAGATGATGAGCACCGGTTTGAACATCTCCTGATGCTTCGATAGAAAGATCAAACCCGCTGTGTCTGGCAAATGCTTCAAGCATATGGTTAAAAAACCCTACAGCTGTTTTTATATCGCAGATCCCTTTTCCGTCAAGATTCAAGCTTGCGGCGATATCGGTTTCGGATGTTTTCCTCTTTATTGATTTAGCTCTCATTGTTCCTCCAGCCTGATTCTGATTAGCTCTGTAAAACGGATCAAAAACCCGTTTTCAATTTTGAGCTTTCTCAGGCAATCCTCTGCTTTTTTCAAAAGTTCTTCAGTTTGCTCTATTGCACGCTTTTTGCCCATAAAAGACGCAATGTTCAGTCTGTCTTGCTTTATATCTTTAATATCATCGGAAATTTGATATGCAAGCCCAACCGCGCTGCCGTAACGATTTATCAGCTCAAGCTTTATTTCATCGATATGGCCGATCAGCGCCCCTGATAATACAGACGCTCTGATAAGTTCCCCGGTTTTTTTTCGCGCAATCTTTATCAGCTGCTCTTCGCCGATATCATATTTATCAATCAGTACATCACTAATCTGGCCGTCAATCATTCCGCCTGAACCTGCCGCCGCAGCTATTGTCAACGCAATATTTTTGAGTGCATCAGTTTCAATTCGACTATTTGCCAAAATATAAAACGCATCGGTCAAAAATGCATCCCCCGTTAGTATCGCAACGGCCTCTCCAAATTTTTTATGCAGTGAAGGCATGCCCCTTCTCGTATCATCATTATCCATACTTGGAAGATCGTCATGAATCAGTGAATATGTATGAATATATTCGATTGCTGCAGCCACAGGCACTATTTTTTCTTCATCTGCATCAAACAGCAAAGCAGTTTCCCAGCAAAGCTGAGGGCGCAGCCGCTTGCCGCCCGGCAGGATTACATATTGCATCGCTTCTCTCAATTTATTTTGAGAAACCGCCGCAATTCTGTCTTTTATAAATAGATTTAATTTTTCAGATCTATTCTTTGTTGTCGTCTTCATTCGGAATTTCTACTGTTTTTATCTCTTCTTCAGCCTCTTTAAGTTTTGATAGACAAATACGCGAAAGATCGGCTCCTTCTTTGTACAGTTTCAATGCTTCGTCAAGCTTCACATCTCCGCTGTTTAATCGATTTGCTATCTGTTCGATTCTCGACAAAGCATCTTCAAAAACAATTTTATCCGTCATCTTCAATCTCTATCTGTTTTGCCTTGGAACTTGCCACCCTGTTTCCGGCCTCATCATACACATACGCTACCGAGTATGTAATCTTTCCGCGCTTTTTCTCTATCTCTGCAGTTATATAATATTTCTTTCCTACCCTGAGCGGATGATGATATCTAATCGCAAGCTCTGCAGTCATAGCAATCCTGTTTTTCTGATAAAACAGATTTGCAACCGCTTCATCGAGAAGAGTTGCGGTAATGCCCCCATGCACCACGCCGTCAAAGCCCTGATGGTATTCTTTTGGAATAAATTCAGCTTTGCAGATTTCCCCGTCAAAACTAAATTTAAGTTTCAGACTAATAGGATTTTTTGTACCGCACCCGAAACAAAACTTTTTTGTATCTCTAAGATTTTCAATTTTTTCACTTGACACTTGCTCCTCCGTTATTATAAATAGAACTGTTGCCGAAGTGGCGGAATCAGGTAGACGCGCTAGATTCAGGATCTAGTGGGGATTATCCCCGTGCCGGTTCAATTCCGGCCTTCGGCACCAAAACAGTTATATCATTTTTAGATATGCTATAAGAATAGGTTGATTTTGTCAATAAAGTGAAAGGAGTTTTATATGTCGAAAATATTTTATTTTACATCGGAATCTGTAACGGAAGGACACCCCGACAAGGTAGCGGATCAAATATCCGATGCCGTACTGGACGAAGTTATAAAAAATGATAAAAACTGCAGGGTTGCCTGCGAAACGGTGCTCTCAAGAGGCATTGTCTTTTTGTCAGGAGAAATAACAACCAGTTCATATGTATCGATATCTGATATCGCAAGAGATACGATAAAAGAGATCGGATATATAGATCCAACTTATGGGTTTGATTACCGCACATGCGGCGTTTTATCAGCAATAACCCCGCAATCACCCGATATTGCAATGGGTGTAAACAGAGCCGGTGAAATTGGAGCAGGCGATCAGGGAATGATGTTTGGCTACGCAACCGATGAGACACCAAATTTTATGCCTCTGCCCATATCTCTCGCACATTCACTTGCTATGAGACTGGCACAGGCAAGAAAAGAAAGACTGCTTGCGTATCTGCGGCCTGATGGAAAAACTCAGGTTACCGTAAGATACAATAACAGTATGCCGGATAAGGTTACAGCCGTAGTAATATCAGCTCAGCACAGCCCGAGAGTTGATATGGATCAGCTGAAGCATGATGTTAAAAAAGAGATCATAGATTATGTGATATCCCCTGAAATGGCCGATAAGAATATGAAAATCTATATAAATCCAACCGGACGTTTCGTTATTGGAGGACCCCAGGCAGATACCGGATTGACCGGACGAAAAATTATTGTTGATGCCTATGGCGGTGTAGGGTCTCACGGAGGAGGCTGTTTTTCCGGAAAAGATCCGACAAAGGTTGATCGTTCCGCAAGCTACATAGCGAGATACATCGCAAAAAATATCGTGGCTGCAGGCATTGCCAAAAGATGCGAAATACAGCTGGCCTATGCGATAGGCGTACCTGAACCGGTGTCTCTTATGGTTCACACATACGGAAGCTCAACGATTCCAAAAGACAGAATCAGAAAGATGATACGGGAAATATTTCCATTGACGCCGAAAGACATCATCGAACATCTTGATCTTTTGAGACCTATCTATAAAAAAACCGCTGCATACGGACATTTCGGCAGAGAGCTTCCTGAATTCAGCTGGGAAAAAACCGATATGACAGATATGATAAAGAAAAAACTATTATGAACTATGATATAAAAGACACCGGTCTTGCCGGCAAAGGGAAACTGATGATTGAATGGGCAGAGATGAGCATGCCTGTTCTAAAAAACATAAGAGATGATTTCGAAAAGAGAAGGCCGCTTGATGGGGTAAAAATAGGATGCTGTCTCCATGTTACCACAGAAACTGCTGCTCTTATGAGAACACTCAAAGCCGGAGGAGCTGTAGTAGGACTCGCGGCATCAAATCCGCTTTCAACAAAAGATTATGTTGCAGCTGCACTTGTCGAAGATGAAATACCTGTTTTTGCGATCAACGGAGAAGACAGACAAACATATTACAGTCACCTTGAATCAATCCTTGAGATGAGACCTAACATCACTATGGATGACGGAGGAGATCTTATATCATTGATTCACTCCAAACATCCGGATTTGACTGAAACAATGCTCGGCAGCACGGAAGAGACCACAACAGGAGTAATACGACTTCAAAGTATGGAAAAAGACAAAGCGCTCAAGGTGCCGGTTATAGCGGTTAATGAGGCTGAGACAAAACATCTGTTCGACAATCGCTACGGCACTGGACAGTCTACTCTTGACGGTATACTGCGTGCAACGAATAGGCTGATTGCCGGAAGCTATTTTGTGGTTTCGGGATACGGATGGTGCGGAAAAGGAATGTCGATGAGAGCAAAAGGAATGGGTGCAAAAGTTATTGTATGCGAAATAAACCCTGTCAAAGCGCTTGAGGCAGCTATGGACGGATTTTCTGTTATGCCGATTAATGAAGCTGCGGCAATAGGAGATTTTTTTGTAACAGTTACAGGAAATATAAATGTGATCGATAAAGAAGCAATGGAAAAGATGAAAAACGGGGCAATGCTGGCAAATTCAGGTCATTTCGACAGTGAAATAAATACGAAACTGCTTAAGGAAACCGCTGTCTCAACAAGAAACATCCGTCCTGCCCTTGACGAATATCGCATGCCTGATGGTAGAAAAATCTATCTATTGGCTGATGGAAGACTTGTTAATCTCTCATCAGCAGAAGGGCATCCGTCCTCAGTTATGGATATGAGTTTTGCCAATCAGGCACTTTCGGCTCAATATTTGAATGAGAACAAAAATTTGGAACATAAAGTATACGTTGTTCCGGCTGAAATTGACAACAAGGTAGCGTCTCTAAAGCTTCAAGCAATGGGAATAACGATTGACACGCTTACAAAAGAGCAAGAGCGATACCTTTCATCATGGAATATAGGTACTTAAAAGTATCTCTGCTAATTCAGGGTGTTTAAATTGAAAACCCGAATCCGCCTGCCCGCACAGGCAGATCTCATTAAGGTGCAAATTGTACAGGCAGCAATTGAGTTATTTACCGGGATTGGCAGCACAAATGATGTTGATCCCGAACTCAATAAGTATAAAGCAGTCAAATAATGAATACTGAGAACAGCGGCTGCAAGCCGTATCTTTCTGATAAAAGCATTGAAAATCTTCAAAGCAGACTTTCAAAAATAGAAGGTCAGGTAAGAGGCATTTCTAAGATGCTGCAGGAAAAACGAAACTGTAACGAAATTCTTGTACAGATATCTGCGATTAAATCGGCAATTAATCAGGTTGCGATAGGGCTTCTTCGGGAACATTTCAAAAGCTGCGTCAAACCGGAGATAGATGCCGGAAGACAGGACATCATAGATGATTTGATGCTTGCCGTTGAAAGATTGATTAAAATAACATAATGAGACCACTGCACAATAAGCGCATCCACAGAAGGTGCTTATTGTGCAGTGGTCTCATAATTTAAATACTTCTCCGATCGGCAGAAATAGAAATCGGTTCAACCGACCTATCCGAAAAAAAATATACTGGGCGCAAAGCATAAGACAGATTTATAGTATAATTAAGGCGTAGAACCTACTGCAAAAATAAACAGGAGGGTTGTCACTAAACTTTGCTTTTGAATATATTCCAGTTTGGCTTAATCATATTAAAATTGATTTCTCACCAAAATTTTTCACCAACTCCTCAAAACTTTTTGGAGTATATCTCTCGTAATCCTCTTGCTTAATATAAAGAACGGTGAAGTTAACTTTATTTTGTACAGAATTTATATCATCGCACCATTGATACAATCTTTTTATTTTTTCTACATCATCCAAATCCTCACGCCCTTTTGTTTCCACGATATAAATTTCTTTTTCAGAAACTTTTACGAAAAAGTCTGGGTAATAATCTCTGATATTTCCGTCCGCGTCTTTGTAATCAATCTTAAAATGCACCGCGAAATAATTTTTGGCATAGGAAATTATGTCATCGCATTCTTCAAGAAAATTGGCAAATTGAAGCTCAAAATGACTATCGCCGACAATTTTGTTGAATACGCTCTTTTTTGGCACAATAAAGCCCTGTTCCTTTATGACAAATGGTCTTGATTTGCTGATTTTTATATAATCTTTTATTTCCGCTTCGCCTTTATCAACAACGGTCAGCTCGTTAATTTCTTTTTTGAAAGTTTCAATAATCGTTTTTGTCGCTTCAAGTTCCGATAAATTTCGCAGAATATTCAAGTCCTCTAAATCAACTCTTTTATCAAAAAGAAAATCAATAATAAATTCTTTGACCTTTTCGTACAAAATATCATGACCGCCAACCAAACGAAGTTCTTTTCTGATTATTTGCGCAAAATAACCAATAATGCTTTGAAAATTCGGAGTAAAATCGCTATCAAGTTCGGTGGTGTGAGTTATCTCCCCAGAGGCTATATCACGAAAAACAATCTCTTTTTTCTCTTTCTCGCTAAACTCTTTTATTTGTAGTTTTTTGTGCTTAAAACTCGCAGTGTCTATCTCTGAAATATTTTTGTATTCGCGATAAATCCTGGGGGTTAAAATCGGAATTTGAATATCCAATTTTTCAATATCTTTTTTTACATTTTCCTTGTCTACCTCAACTATCAATGGGGCTTTTGGCTCAGTGCCTTCGCCCATTTTCTTTTTCTCAAGTTCAACACCTTCGCTCTTGATAGATTCCACAAAGTCCATAAAAGCGTCTGTTCCAACCACGCTTACATATTCCGTAACATCTGAAGTTCTATACATACGTCTCAAGCCTCGTCCCAAGGTCTGCTCCGGCAATATGTTGCTTTTTGATGAATAAGGGCGCAAACCGACAATCGTGGTTACATTTTTTACGTCCCAGCCTTCTTTAAGCATTAAAACTGAAACAATTGCTTTGTGCGGACTTTCCCAATTATCAATCTCATTAGAGGCTTTTCTGAGTATCTTTAATTCTTCTTCTTTTTTGCCAGTTACCGTTTCTGAAATCTCCCCATTGTTTTTTGTATGAATAACCAGAATTGCGTCCTTAAATTCCGGATAAGTAGCTTCAAGATATTCTGCCACATCATCGCCGTTTTTTGTGTCATCGGTCATTACGAAAAATACGGCTTTTTTACCAAGCTTTTTATGTTCGTTATAAACTTTTTTCCACTCAAGATAGCCAAGGTGAATATAATCTTTGTATCTTTCCGTGAATTTTGAGCTTTTATGTTCCTGTAATTTGGCGCGACTGGCGGAATCAGGAAGTACAGGATGTTTTACAACATCCTGATAAATTGCCTCAACATGAGGCTAATCGGAAATTGTCTGTACAAAAATTGATCCGTGATTGTGTTTGGCAGTTGCCGTAACATCAATCTGCAAAGACAAAAATTTGTCTTTCATTTTCTTTCTGTTGTTAATATATTCATGTGATCTAACCCAAGCCAACAGTTCGTCATGAATATGATGAGCCTCGTCATTCAAAACCATAAGTT
>CAJVZA010000033.1 GCA_913009315.1 uncultured Hippea sp. | reverse complement strand
TGCAGGATCTCGTTTCATAAAACTTCTTACACCATCCTGAACAATGCTGTCGGTTAATGGTCTGATAAATGTGCCATCACCCTGAATGCTTACGATTAAGCCTTTTTCCTGCAGAATATTCAGAGCTCGAAGTCTGCCTTATATTGATATACGATCAGCTGTCAGTATGACTCAAGAAGTGTGAAAAGCCGCTGTGTTTCCACAAGGGATATCCCGTCCCGGACTATGGCAGCAGATTATGAGATTACTGCACAACAAACAGATTCATAGAAGTCAAAGAAAGGGTGAGATTTAATAACCTCACTTTACGCAATAAAGACAAGTCTCAGCGACAAGAGGAAAACTTCAGATGAAAAGCGGGTTCTTGCCGTCGCAGTTATGCTGCGGCGGCAAGGTTCCAACGTCCCGGATAATGCTTTCTATTGTCGCCCGTTGGGTGATAATGTTAATGCATAATTGCTGCGTTAGTGTAACTTGAAGCAGCAAGCTGCTCCTTGCGTTACATTATAATTACTATTGCCATCCTTAGAACTTTATAGAGGTGCCTTTAAATCTATACATAACGGTCAAGCTCATTAGAGCTGTGACGTTCCTGAGCAATGCGTTGTTATGTTTTTTCAATAGCTTTTTTTAATGCCGCTCGTGCAAGCAGTCGAGTAGAATCCAAAGTTGGCAGCGGGCAATCGTCGGGATCAACTATTAACGGAATTTCCGTACACCCAAGGATGGCGGCATCGCATCCCTGCTCTTTAAGTTTCTGTATAACCTTGTTAAAATATAGCCTGGATTCTTCAGTGAATATATTATTTACAAGTTCATTAAATATGATCTTATCAATCTGTTCCCGATCATTTTCATCCGGTATTTCATATGAAATGTTGAATTTATCCAAAATTTTTGGATAAACCGGACCAACCATCAGATATTTTGTTCCCAATATGGCAAGTCTTGAAAATCCATTTTTCCCGGCTTCTTCGGCCACTGATTCAGCAATATGCAGCCAGGGTATAGGCGACTTTTCAGTAATGAATTCAAACGCTTGATGAATTGTGTTGTCGGGACAAATAGCAAATTTTGCTCCTATTTTGGAAACTTTATTAACCGATGACAACATAAGTTCAGCAACTTTTTTCCAATTTCCGGCACGAATATGCACCATGTATTCTCCGAGCGGATAAGTATGCATACTTATTTCCGGGTGCATATGTTCGCCCATTTGAAGTGGTGCTTCTGCGCAGATAGTTCTATAACAGAGAGCTGCTCCTTCTGCGCTACATGCTACAATTCCAATATGTTTTATCATAATAATCTCCTCCATTTTACAGTATAATACTGCATATCGCCGGTTACAATAAGAAAAGCGGGGACCGAATACAATCTTTTTGTCCGGACGCATCTGTCTTGTTGGGTGATATTTTAGTCATACCTTATTCCTCGCAAACTTGCTTTCCAATATGGGTAAACCTGATCTTTCAAATGCCATTCAACTTCTTATTCCTGAACAGACTGTGTGAAAAGCAGCTTTATAAATTGTTAAATATTAGCAATTTAAATCGGAAAAAGAATCTCAATATAATTCTTAACATTTTATTACACTAAAAAGTGAAATATTTCTATTCGTACACATATTTCTTTTTGGACATACCGAACAGACCTTATAGAAAAATACACCTAAACTTTTTAAATATACCTTGATAACGGGACTCAGCGTATTTAGATCTTGAATTTTTTACAGATATTGTTATTCTGTCGACTGTGAAGCTTGGAAAAGAAGATTTATCAAAAAAGACAACTATCCGAATAGGACCTGTTGTAAACTGGATTCAGATTGAGAGCGTAGAAGATTTATCCGCGATCGATACTTATAAAAAGCAGTTTTCAGGACAGTTCTGGATTGGAAACGGAAGCAATCTTTTGGTATCCGATGCTGCTAAAAATTTGCTGTTTATTAGTTTATCGGGTAAATTTAATCTGATAGAGTATGATGGACAAACGGTTATTGCAGGTGCAGGAGTAAAAATATCAACCCTGCTTGATTTTTGTATAAAGAATGGGTTATCCGGTCTTGAGTGGATGGCGGGCATTCCCGCAACTGTCGGGGGAGCTATATTTATGAATGCCGGTGTTGGTGTCGATTGCATACTTAATCATATAAAATCGATAGATTGTCTTATTGATGGCAGAATAGCGGAACTTAGAGAATTTGATTTCGAATATCGCAAAGGAATAGAAAGAAAGATTCTTTCTGCAAAATTTGAGTTTTGCAAGACAGATAAAGCTCAGGTATACGGAAACTTTGAAGCAGCAAGGGCTGCACGTATTAAAAGACAGCCATCAGGCAGAAGTTTTGGTTCTATATTCAAAAACCCCCGCGGTCTATATGCAGGCAAACTGATAGAAGAATGCGGTTTGAAGGGAATGACTTCCGGAGGAGCAGTTATATCTGAAAGGCATGCAAATTTTATAATAAACAGAACAGGTGCGTCGTTTGATGATGTATATAATCTGATTTTAGAGGCAGAGAAGAGAGTTTACGAGAAATTCGGAATAATATTAGCGAGAGAGGTGAAAATTGTCTGAAATAATCGGGGTTATCTATGGCGGATATTCAAATGAAAGAGAGGTGTCTCTGAAAAGCGGTGAGGCTATATTTAACTCATTGATCAAGTCCGGATACAAAGCGGTTTTGATTGATCTGAAAAGGCCTGATGATTTAGGAGATTGGAGTTTTTTAAAGCAGCTGATAGATAACAGAGTAGGGAGTGTGATAATTGCAATTCACGGAACGCCCGGGGAAGATGGTATTCTGCAGGGCTTTCTGGAGCTTTCCGGTATACGTTATTCGGGTTCATCTTTGATTGCCGCTGCGCTGTCAATGGACAAATCGCTGGCAAAATTGATTTTTCAGAAGAGGGGCATTCCAACTCCTGAATTTGTAACCGTTGAAAGAGGATATGTTTCGGATTCTT
Organism: uncultured Hippea sp.; assembly: GCA_913009315.1. Taxonomy (GTDB): domain Bacteria; phylum Campylobacterota_A; class Desulfurellia; order JAADFJ01; family JAADFJ01; genus JAADFJ01. Next base: position 16,393 of record CAJVZA010000033.1, on the reverse strand, counting down.
TTTACTGGAAACGCTATCCGGCTGTTATTAAGCCTGCCTGCGAAGGTTCAAGTGTGGGAGTGATATTTGTTGATGATAGTAAAAAACTTGAACAGGCAGTTGACGAGATGCTTCTAATTTATGACAAAATTATAATCGAGGAAATGATAGCGGGAGATGAAATAACAGTTGGTTTTATGAATGATAGACCGCTTCCGATAATTAAGATTGTACCGAAGAGCGGATTTTATGACTATAAAAACAAGTACACAAAAGATGCAACTGAATATATAGTACCTGCTCCGCTGGAGAAGTCTGTGGCAGAAAATGTGTCTAAAGAGGCTGCGCGGGCAGTAAAAGCGATGGGTGTATCAGGTATTTCAAGAGTTGATATAATATTGAGGCACAACAAGCCATATATCTTGGAGGTAAACAGTATTCCGGGTATGACTGAAACAAGCCTTCTTCCGAAGGCTGCAGATTCTGCCGGATATGATTTTGACAGCCTATGCAGATGGATAGCAGAAGATGCGTCAAAAAAACCGAATAGCACCCATAAAACCTGTTGACCTTTTTAGGTCAAACCATAAAAAGAGAAAAAGCAGGATATTGATTTTTAAGCTGGCGGCTCTTCTATCAGTCGGCTTTTTGATTGTGATGGCGGCCTACAGATTCTACGGTTATCTATCGGTTTCCCTGAACGAAGGCAATATTTTTCCAATAAAGTATATATACATCAAAGGAATAGGACATATGCGTACTGATTTTATAAAAACCGCATTCAGGAACAAGGACGGATCTCTGCTGACATTGAGCCGCAAGAGGATAAAAAGGCGGCTTCAAAAGAGTCAGTGGTTCGAGAATATTGCCATAGATAAACGATTCCCCAATACTATAATTGTAAAAATAACGGAAAGAAAGCCTATGGCAGAGCTGATATGCAGCAGAGAACGCTGGCTTGTCGATAGAACAGGTTATGCGTTTAAGAGACTGATTTCAAAATCGGAACGCTATATTTTGCCTCTGATCTATTCTTCAAGCTGTTTTGACCTGAAAAAGAATAGAAATTTTTACACTAAGCTTATGTTTGCAAAAAAGATGCTTGAAAAACATTTTTTAATAAAAAGAATTGACATAGTTGGAAAAGCAGTTTACTATAGGCTTAATTCCGGTCCTTCTGTTATCGTTTCTACATATCAGAGCAAAAAGCTCATAGGAATGCATGTAAAACAGTTGGTTAGTTTTTGGAGAAATGCCAGAAAGGAGAAAAAAATAGGACGGATTGAGAGTATATCATTTGTGTACAAGAATCAGATAGTTATACGTTGGAAGGTATCAAAATATGGTAAATGAAGTTGTTGTAGGTCTTGATATCGGTACAACTAAGATTTGTGCTGTTGTCGGACATATAAATGATGAGGCATCTCTTGAGATAATCGGTGTAGGCGCCTCTCCTGCAAGAGGTGTCAGAAAAGGAATAATTACTAACATAGATCAGGCTGTTTTGTCCATAAAACAGGCGATAGAGGCTGCCGAAGCTATGTCAGGCTCAAAGATTGACAGCGTAATTGCCGGGATATCCGGAAGTCACATTCAGGCTGTCAACAGTCATGGTGTTATTGCGGTGAGAACCAAAGAGATAGGCAAGAACGATATTGATCGTGTTATGGAAAATGCACGCGCTATCTCTGTATCTCCCGACAGAGACATAATTCATGCGATAAGTCAGGAATATATTGTTGATGATCAATCGGGAATAAAAGATCCGATGGGAATGAGCGGAGTACGGCTTGAGGTCAAAGCCCACATAATTACAGGAAGTGTTGCGCTCGTTCAGAATGTGATAAAAAGCTGCAACAGGGCGGGTTTGGATGTTTCCGATATAATTTTAGAGCCGCTGGCATCCGCGAAAGCCGTTTTAACCGGCGATGAAACCGAATTGGGCGTTGCTATGGTTGATATAGGCGGAGGTACTACTGATTTGGCCGTATTTTATGATGATAGTATAAGATATACAAAAGTTTTAGGTCTTGGCGGAAATCAGTTTACCCATGATATAGCCGTAGGTCTCAGAACACCGGAAAGGCAGGCTGAAAGAATCAAGATGGAATATGCAAGCATCGGTGATTGGGCATCTTCGGACGATACTATTGAGGTGCCCGGCATTTCAGGCAGATCGAGCAGGGAGATTTCAAAAAGTACACTGTATGAAATTGTACAGCCCAGAGCGGAAGAACTCTTTTATCTTATCAAAAATGAATTGAGTGCCAATGGATTTGAAGCAAGGATGACCGGAGGTGTAGTATTGACCGGAGGCGGTTCAATGCTTGACGGAATGGTAATTTTTGCTGAGGAATTTTTTAATATACCTGCAAGAGTTGGGGTTCCTTACAGCATAACAGGCATTAAAGATATGGTTGACGGACCTAAATATGCTACTGCTGTAGGTTTAGTTAAATATGGTCTGCAGGGCAGGGATAAAATAGAGAGGAAAAGGCCGTTTGGTTATAATTCGATATTCAGCAGGATGAAAAGATGGTTCAGGGAGATGTTTTAATGAGCGGCAGAGTATTTGGTGCTGTTATAAAAGTGATAGGCGTGGGCGGAGGAGGATGCAACAGTATCAATACAATGATAAAAAGAAATGTCCAGGGTGTTGATTTCTTCAGTGTTAATACCGATACTCAAAGTCTCAGCATGATGCTTGAGGGAACGAAAACCATACAGATTGGAAAAGAACTGACAAAAGGTCTTGGTGCCGGCTCGATTCCTGAAATTGGCAAAGCGGCCGCACAGGAAAATATTGAAGAATTTGAAGAGATTGTAAAAGATATAGATATGTTGTTTGTCGCTGCAGGTATGGGAGGCGGAACCGGAACGGGAGCCGCACCTGTGATTGCAGAAACTGCAAAAGACCAAAATGCTTTAACTGTAGGTGTAGTTACCAAACCGTTTACCTTTGAGGGAAGAAGAAGGTTAAAAAATGCGGAGCAGGGCATCAAAGAGATGTCAAAAATATGTGATAGTGTTATTATCATACCAAATCAAAAATTACTTGAGACTTTGCCTAAAAATACTTCTTTGACGGAGGCATTCGGTTTTTCGGATGATGTGCTGCGTCAGGCCGTTCAGGGTATTAGCGATCTGGTTAATCAACCGGGTCAGATAAATGTTGATTTTGCAGATGTAAAAACTGTTATGAGTAAAAAAGGAATGGCTATAATGGGTGCAGGAGAGGCATCCGGAAACGACAGAGCAAAGTTGGCTGCCCAGAAGGCTATCTATAGTCCGCTGCTTGACAATATAGATTTGACAGGTGCATCGGATATTCTTGTCAACATAACATCCGGAGGCGATCTGTCCTTGAGCGAGGTAGAAGAGTCAATTGGTGTAATAAGGGACGCAACAAGCAATGATGCAGAACTTATATTTGGTACCGTCATTGATAATACTATTAAAGATCTGATAAAGATCACTGTTATTGCCACAGGCTTTGATGTTCCAAAAAAGCATTTTGCAAGACGACCGACAGCACCAATTTCAGTTGCAAACATAGATAATGAAGATATTCTGGATATTCCGGCTTTTCAAAGGGTTAGATCTGATAAGTAGCAGATCAAGATGGACAATTTTTCAGTATTAGTTTTCTGGGCTGTTGCAGGATATCTTGCAGGGTCGATTCCTTTTGGTTGGATTATCGGAAAACTGTTAGGTAAAGATGTCCGAAACTTCGGATCGGGAAATATTGGAGCCACTAATCTGGTAAGAGCGGGCGGTAAATCAGCCGGCATTATAACATTTGCGCTGGATTTTCTAAAAGGTGCAGTTCCTGCAGGTCTGGCTATCAGGAATTCTGTTGATGCCTCGGTGGCCGCAGGTCTATTTGCGGTAATAGGACATGATTTTCCAATAACGCTGCGTTTTAAAGGAGGAAAGGGCATCTCCTCCACATTGGGCGTTTTATCAATATGGTCGACTCCTCTTCTGTTAATCGCTTCGATTGTGTGGTTTACTTTGTTTGCTGTTCTTAAAATATCATCCCTTTCATCGCTTGCCGCGCTTTTGTCTATTGCTGTTGCGGGGTATTTTATGGTCTCCGGAACGTTGTTCTATGCGTTGCTTTTTCTTGTTGCTTTGGCGGCAGCAAGGCATTATCCAAATATAAAACGGCTTCTGTTCGGGAAGGAGAAAAGGCTTTAATTTAGCGTGATATGAAAAAAGTTTTGGTTGCTCTGAGCGGAGGAATAGATAGTTCTGTTGCTGCATATCTTCTCAAAAAACAAGGTTATAGCGTAGTTGGAGCTACTATGGCACTGACAAGTTATGACAAATCAGATCGCAAAAGAAGCTGCTGCTCCGAAAAAGACAGATATTATGCAAGATATGCCGCAGCCCAGCTTGATATTCCTTTTGAGATTATTGATTATAGGGAGCTCTTCAAAAAAGAGGTCATAAAACCGTTTATTAATGCGTACCGCATGGCTCAAACTCCGAATCCATGCATACTTTGCAACGATAGAATGAAGTTTTTTCATCTGCTTAATTTTGCAAAAAAACAGGGCATTTCACATATCGCAACCGGACATTACGCGAATATTGTTGAATATAAAGGCAGAAAGTTTGTTGCAAAAGGAAAAGACTCCAAAAAGGATCAATCGTATTTTCTTTATGGGCTGGATGTACCTCAGATTGATAATCTGCTGTTCCCGCTTGGAAATTTACATAAAAGCGAAGTAAGGAAAATAGCTGATTCGATAAATCTTATTACAAAAAAGAAGCCTGAAAGTCAGGAGATTTGTTTTGTGGATAATGACTATAGAAGTTTAATCTACGAGGATGCAAAACCAAAGTGCGGAGAATTTGTTGATGAAACGGGAAACAGTTTGGGAGAACATAAGGGCATAGAAAATTTTACAGTTGGCCAACGCAAAGGTTTGGGAATATCTTCAGACAGACCGTTTTATGTCAAGGCAATCGATTCGGTAAGCGGGGATATAATACTTGCCGGCAGAGACGGTATTATTTCCAAAAGTTTCTATATGACAAATTTCATACTCAAAGATGATAGAGAGCAATTCAGTGCCTATGTTAAGATACGCTCTCAAAGCAAGCCTGTAAAATCAGAACTTATCCTTTTGGGGAACAAGATACAAATAAAATCTGAATTTGGTTTTTGGGGTGTAACTCCGGGACAGTCTGCGGTTGCCTATATTGATGATAGAATAGTTGCAGGCGGCATAATTTTGCCTATTGAAAGTCCTGTATATTAATTTTATACTTTTCTATCTTATAATTAAGCTGCCTTAATGTTATGCCAAGAAATCGCAATGCCCGCTCCTTGTTTCCTGATGCCGCTTTAAGTGCTTTGAGCAGCGCATTTTTTTCTATCTGTTTCAGGCTCATATCATCTTGATGTTCGATTGACGGAACAATCTCAGATAGATCGATACCTTTTATTGTTGAGCTGAGAGGGGGCGCCATTACAATTAATCGTTCTACTATGTTTTCAAGTTCCCGTACATTTCCGGGCCAGGAATATTTCATAAGAGTTTCTATTACTTCGGGCGCAAATTTAACGGATTTATTGTTTGCCTTGCAGAAAAGATTACGAAAATGTTCAATGAGCAGAGGGATATCCTCTCTGTGTTCGGAAAGTTTAGGAATATTTATCGGTATGACATTAATGCGATAATAGAGATCTTCTCTGAATTTTCCCATTTTTATCATATTTTCGAGATTTTTATTGGTTGCAGAAATAAGCCTGAAATCAACCGGTATATTTTTTGTTCCACCTATTCTTGTAACTGTTTTTTCCTGAATAAGCCGCAGCAGTTTGGGCTGCATCGACAAAGGCATCTCTCCGATTTCATCAAAGAATAGAGTTCCTCCGTCTGCCAATTCCACAAGCCCTTTTTTTTGTTTTGCTGCTCCGGTAAATGATCCCTTCTCGAAACCGAACAGCTCTGATTCAAAAAGTGATTCGGGTATTGCAGCGCAGTTTATGGCAACAAATTTCTTTTCTTTTCTGCCGCTGGAATAATGTATCGCTTTTGCTATTAGTTCTTTACCTGTTCCGCTTTCGCCATGCAGCATTACCGAAGAGCTGCTGTTGGCAACATTAGAGATCAGATTGAATATTTGCTTCGTTTGATTGCTTTCTCCTATGATTTCGGGAAATCGATAATCTTTGGATAATTTGTGCTTCGGTTCATCGAATGTTGTAAGAATTTCCCCGTCCTTTTCGACTTTAAATCTGATTTCCAATAAATTTGCTACGATTTTTATTGTGGTCAAAACGGATTTAAGCAGCAGCTCGTCTCCCTCTATTAGGATGTAGCTGCCGAATTGTTTGCTTAAAACAACTATTATGACGGTATCGGAAAAACCATAATTTTGTGAGCGATCTTTTTTTATTGTTATGATTTTCTCGGTCTGCAGAACGGATGACTCGGCTTCAATGATATTTATTGTGCTGTTTTTGTTGCCTATGCATGAAACGATACGCTGTTTTTTGCTGTAACCTTCTATAATAATTGACACTGTCGAAAAGCCGAAATAACTGAATAGTTCGCTGACAATCTCATAAGATATCGTTTTGAGATCAGAGTTTTTTAGCGATTTCGATACTCTGTATATAAAATCGACCGATTCGGATACCATAGGAGAGACTATAATATCATAAGGCAAAAAAGTAAAGAGTGCATCTATTAATTCAGGGCTCAAATTGCAGGTAACGGCAGGTTATTATCAAGGTTTGCGGCGGGATAATTTGCCTGACTGTGAGTGTTTTTGTTCCGGCAAAATTGAGCCGAAAAGGAACGAAGATAACAGCAGGGTAGCCATTCTGTCTGCTGTTATCTTCGGGAGGCTATCCGAAAATGTAAAGTCTGTTAAAGAAAATTCGGATTTGACCGTATTTCTCCGTTTTTTCCTTAAGCCGGCTTTTTCTCGCCACGATTTATATTCAATAAAACCTCAGTTCAAAATCTGCTGTCCTTTATAGGACGACCAGCTATTGAATTCGGTTAAATATCGTAGTAAAGTTTAAATTCAACAGGATTCGGCACCGAATTAACGAGCTGTATCTCGTTTTCCTTTTTGTAATCAATCCATGTTCTTATAAGGTCTTCACTGAAGACATTACCCTGAAGCAAAAATTGATAATCATTCTCCAGAGAGGCTATCGAATCCTCGAGTGACCCCGGAAGATGTTTGAGATTTTTTGCAATCTCAGGAGGCAGATCATAGATATTTTTATCCATAGGTTCGGCAGGATCAATTTTGTTTAATATTCCGTCAAGTCCTGCCAGAAGCATAGCTGAGAATGCAAGATAAGGATTTGCTGAAGGATCGGGGAATCTTACTTCTATTCTTTTTGTTTTCGGATTAGAGGAGTACATAGGGATTCTTATTGCAGCCGAGCGATTTCTTGACGAATATGCAAGATTCACAGGTGCTTCGAAGCCTGGAACAAGCCGTTTGTAAGAATTGGTTGTCGGATTGGTAAATGCGGTAAGAGCCCTTGCGTGTTTCAATATGCCTCCGATATAGTAGAGGCAGATATCTGAAACTCCCGCATAGCCGTTTCCGGCAAAAAGAGGAGTGCTGTCATTCCACAGACTTTGATGAACATGCATACCCGTACCGTTATCTCCATACAGCGGTTTGGGCATAAACGTTGCAGTTTTTCCGTTCCTTCTTGCAACATTTTTTACAATATATTTGAATTTTGCGGTATTATCAGCCATCTGAAGAAGCGGAGCAAAACGCATATCAATTTCAGCCTGTCCTGCGGTTGCAACCTCATGATGATGAGCTTCAACAATCACTCCGGCTTTTTCAAGCTCAAGCACCATCTCGGTTCTTATATCCTGCAAGGTGTCTGAGGGCGGAAGGGGAAAATATCCTTCTTTGTGACGTATTTTATGTCCGAGATTGGGAACATCTTCTGATCCGCTGTTCCATATTCCCTCATCCGAATCGATGAAATAGAAACTTGAATGGTCGTTGAAATCTGCATTTACTTCGTCAAAGATAAAAAACTCATTTTCGGGACCAAAATATGCTGTTTCGGCAATGCCTGTTTCTTTAAGATAATTTTCAGCTTTTTTGGCAATTGCGCGAGGATCTCTATCATAGCTTTCCTTTGATATCGGATCAACGATGTCGCATGTTATATTGAGTGTCTGTTCTTCCGTAAACGGATCAAGATATGCAGTCGAAACATTTGGTACAACAAGCATATCACTCGAATCTATAGTTCTCCATCCTCTAATGGATGAACCGTCAAATCCTAACCCTTCAGCCAGGCTTTCTTTGTCAATCTGACTGATCGGCACTGAGAAATGCTGACCCGTTCCAATAAGATCGGTAAATCTTACATCTACGATCTTTACTCCATTTTCTTTGATAAATTTAAGCAAGCTTTCCGCATCCTTCACAATTTCCTCCTTTCGCCATTTCTTTTGTTATATTGCTTCGTTTCCGGTCTCTTTTGTTCTGATTCTTATTGTGCTGTCAAGAGAGGTGATGAATATCTTGCCGTCTCCGATTTTTCCGGTTTGGGCATTTTCCAGTATTGTTTCTACGATTTTTTCTACATCCTCGTCTTTAACTACAACCTCTAATTTTACCTTCGGGATAAAATCGATTGAGTATTCGGCTCCCCTGTAGATCTCAGTATGTCCTTTTTGCCTGCCATATCCTTTTACCTCGGATACAGTCATTCCGCTTACACCTAATCCTCTCAGGCCATCTTTCACATCATCTAATTTAAATGGTTTTATAATAGCTTCTATTTTTTTCATATATATCCTCCAATTTAAAGCTGTTTACATAATAGCAGTCTACCTTTATATTTCAAATGCTCTTTCACCGTGAATGGTGCTGTCAAGTCCTTCTGTTTCATCGGCAGGTGCGACTCTTATGCTTCCAAACAGAGATACGATTTTTATAATGATAATTGTCATTATAACATCAAAAGTTATTACTGCAATAACTGCAATAAACTGGATCAGTAACTGCTTCGGATTTCCGTAAAACAGGCCGGCAGCTCCCCCTACTGCAGGATCGGCAAGTAGTCCTGTTGCCAAGGCTCCCCATATTCCGCATAATCCATGCACACCGAACGCGTCTAATGAATCATCATAACCGAACTTGTTTTTAACTAATGTTACGCCGAGATATCCTATAATTCCGGCACCTGTTCCGATTACTATAGATCCCATAGGATTGACAAATCCGGCTGCAGGGGTTATTGCTACAAGTCCAGCTACTGCTCCGGAAGAAAGACCTAACAACGTCGGTTTTCCGGATCTGATCTGCTCTATAAGCATCCATACTAACCCTGCAGTAGCAGCAGCAGTATTTGTTACAAGAAATGCAGATCCTGAAAGTCCGTCTGCGGCTAATTCGCTTCCCGCATTAAAGCCAAACCATCCGAACCATAATAAAACTGCTCCCAAAGCTGTCAGGGTTATTGATGAAGGCATCATAGCAATTTTACCGTACCCTTTTCTTTTGCCCAGGAACAATGCTATAATTAATCCGGTAACACCTGCGTTGATATGAACAACCGTACCTCCGGCAAAATCAAGAACACCCAGTTTAGAAAGCCATCCGCCGCCCCATACCCAATGCGCAATGGGCGAATAAATAAACGTCAGCCATAACACTGAGAACAAAATCCATGATGAAAACCGCATTCTTCCAACAATAGAACCGCTTACCAGTGCAATCGTTATTGCTGCGAAAGTCATCTGAAACATGACAAAAACATAGGTAGGTATCGTTCCGGAAACACTTTTTACGCCTATTCCATTCATAAAGAAATTTGACGAGCTTCCTATAATGCCTGATAAATCAGGACCGAATGCCAAACTATAGCCCCACAAAATCCATATTATACTTGCAAGGCAGTAAGCTACAAAACTCATTGTTATCGTGTTCAGCATATTTTTTGAACGGCTCATTCCGCCGTAAAATAAGGCAAGTCCTGCAGGTGTCATAAGCATAACAAGGGCGGTTGCCACTATCATCCAGGCAGTATCGCCGCTATCTATATGAGCTTGGGATGCGGCAAATGCCTGTGTTGAAAAAAAGAGCAGAATCGCAACTGCTCCAAAAAGCAGCGATGCCAATTGCTGCACATTCTTATGTTTAAATAATTTCATAAAATCCTCCTATAATCTGCAATATAATTTTATTTTCTATCTTGAGGCGACCTTAAGTATTTCATTCTGCTCAAACTGTTCTTTAGCATGTCATGTTTGTTAGTGATTTTAAAGATGATAATAAATTTTCAATCAATACCTCCAAATTTCTGTTACTTATACCTGCGGCCGCCGAAAAATTGTCTAAGTTAATTTTAATAAAAGCAAAATTCATTCCAAAAGAATGAATAGCGCTTTCGGCAGCCTTGCTCACGATATTTGAGATTGTTTTATGTACAATTCTGTAAAAAACCGGCTTTTCGCTCACAATTTTGAAATGTTCAAATCCGTGCACTGCAGATCTAATCTGGATAATAGAAATGTTCTGCATTCTAAATCTTTATCTTTGCAGAAATTGCTGCAGGTTGAAAAAAATATATAAAGTTATATACTGTACTATTATGTATCAGAACTCATCGAAAAAAAGAGTTATAATCGTCTCAAATCGTCTGCCTGTGAATGTTTCAAGAATAGAAGGCAGTATTAAGATAAAACAGAGTGTGGGAGGACTGACTACCGGAGTCGGTGCGCTGTTTAAATCTATGAAAAATAGTATCTGGATCGGCTGGCCGGGTATTTCATCTGAGAAGGCAGGTGCAGCTGAAGCAGATATTGTATCGGAGCTTGCCAAATCAAAATACAAACCGGTTTTTCTTAAAAAAATTTCTATTGATAATTTTTATTACGGTTTCTGCAACAGAACGATCTGGCCTCTTTTTCACTACTTTGCCAGATATACCGAATATAGCGAAAGACAGTTCGAAAGTTTTCGCAGAGTGAATGAATTGTTTGCCGAAGCGGTTTTTTCGATTGCCGACAAGAACGATGTAATATGGATTCACGATTATCATCTTATGCTTCTTCCGTCACTTATAAGAAAGAAATGGCCTGAGGCATCTATAGGATTTTTTCTGCATATTCCTTTTCCGGCTTACGAAATTTTTAGACTTTTGCCTCAGCGCAGAGAGATTTTGAAGGGAATATTGGGTGCAGATCTAATCGGTTTTCATACATACGACTATGTCAATCATTTTTTGGATTCCGTGAGAAGAATATTGGGATTAGAAAACCGATTAGGGCAGCTGCTTGTCGAAAACAGACTGATAAAGATCGATTCATATCCAATGGGTATTGATTATGATCTGTTCAATAATACTGCAAAAAAACCTGTAGTAAAGAAAGAGGCCGGCAAGATCAAAAAAAGATTGGAAGGCTGTAAAATTATCTTGTCTATCGATAGGCTTGATTACACTAAGGGAATACCGGAGAGGCTTAGATGCTACGAGCTTTTTATGGAAAGGTATCCTGAATACAGAGAGAAGGTGATATTGATAATGATTGTTGTTCCTTCGAGGGTTCAGTTGAAATATTATCAGTTAATGAAAAGTGATATAGAGAAATATGTCGGAAAGATAAACGGCAAGTATGGGACTTTGAAATGGGTTCCGATACATTATCTGTACAGATCCATACCGTTCAATATGCTTGTTGCTCTTTATAATATTGCTGATGTAGCTCTTGTTACGCCGCTGCGCGATGGAATGAATCTTGTTGCAAAAGAATATATAGCCTCTAAAACGGATGATACCGGAGTGCTCATCTGCAGTGAGACTGCCGGAGTGTCCAAAGAAGCCGGAGAATCGCTAATTGTCAACCCAAATGATATAAATGATGTTGCAGATGCCATAAAAAATGCTTTTGTGATGAGCGAGAAAGACAAAAAAAACGCTATTGATGTTATGAAAAGACGACTAAAACGGTTCGACATATACAGATGGGGGTCGGAATTTATGAACGATCTGAGTGAGATAAAAAGATATCAAAGTCACATGAGAGCAAAGCAGATGACCGATCTTGTCAAAACTCAACTTATAAAAAGATATTCTTCGTCGGACACTGCACTTTTACTGCTTGATTATGACGGCACATTGGTGCAGCTTAAAGAAAAGCCTGATCAGGCGTCTCCTGATGATGAACTGATGACACTGTTGAAAGATTTAATTTCTCTGAAAGGCAATACAGTTGTCGTTGTGAGCGGAAGAGACAGAAATACTCTTGAGAAATGGTTTGGAGCGCTTAACATACAGATGATAGCAGAGCATGGAGCGTTTATAAAAAACGACGGTATATGGGAGAAAGATCCGCGACTTGATAATTCATGGAAAAAAGAGGTGCTGCCTCTGCTCGAACAATATGTTGATAGAACAACCGGATCTTTCATCGAAGAGAAAGAATTTTCACTTGCCTGGCACTATAGAATGACCGATGTAAAGCTTGGAAATATAAGAGCAAGAGAACTAAAAGGTGCACTGTTTAATCTCGCCGGAAATCTTGGAATATCAGCAATATCAGGTAATAAGGTTGTTGAAATAAAGTATAATTTTGTTAATAAGGGAAATGCTTCATTTAGATTTATAGAAAAGAAAAGATGGGATTTTATAATGGCTGCCGGTGATGATGTAACCGACGAAGATCTGTTTTCCGTATTGCCGGATGACTCCTGCTCTATTAAAATCGGATATGATGCTACTAAGGCGGTATATCGTATCGGATCGTATGAAGGATTTAGAGACTTTCTTAAAGAGATGGTTGAGTCGCGTAAACTGCAGATGTAAATTGTCCGAATTTTAAAAATTATTCAGGAGATATTATATGAAAAAACGACTTGAAAGTTATCGTAATATTGTGGGTGATAAGGCAATTGCCGAAATCTACAAAAAGGCAGGATATCTTTACGGCAAAGAGATTATAAATATAAATTCAACATACCAGGGCGGAGGAGTGGCAGAGCTTTTAGATAGCTTGATACCTTTGCTGAACGATGCCGGTGCGGATGTTGGATGGGATATTTTTCATGGAAACACTGATTTTTTTCAGATTACCAAAAAATTTCATAATGCGCTTCAGGGCGCTGCGATAGATCTGACCGATATAAAAAAGCAGAACTATATTGAAGCTACGCAGAATTTTTTTTCATATCAGAAGATTAATCAGAATCTGGTTTTTGTACATGATCCTCAACCGCTTCCCATTATCAGTTTTTATAAAAAACGACAGCCATGGATATGGCGATGTCATGTAGATCTGTCAAATCCGTATCCGCCGCTTTTTGAATTTTTGAAAGAGTTTATCCTGCGCTATGATCTGGTTATAGTATCAAGCGAAAAATATAAAAAACCGGATCTTCCCGTAAAGCAGATAGTGGTGCATCCGGCTATTGATCCTCTTTCGCTTAAAAATATGGATCTTACGGAAAAATACGAAACAAAATATCTGCATAAATTCGGTATTCCCTGCGACAAACCGATTATTGCTCAAATATCAAGATTTGACAGATGGAAAGATCCTTTAGGTGTTGTTGAGATTTATAAACGCGTAAAGGAAAAAGTAAACTGCAGGCTGGTTCTCTGCGGCAATATGGCCAGCGATGATCCTGAAGGATGGGATATATATGAAGAGGTTAAACGAAAGGCCAATCGATTGATTGATACCGGAGACATAATATTGATTGTGCAGGATAATAATATTCTGGTTAATATGCTGCAGCGCATCTCATCGGTTATAATTCAGAAATCGCTAAAAGAGGGATTTGGTCTTACCGTTACCGAAGCAATGTGGAAGCATAAACCGGTCGTGGCTTCCAACGTGGGGGGAATTCCGATTCAAATAGTAGACAGAGAGAGTGGACTGCTTTTTGATCCTAATGATCTTGACGGCTTCAGTGATGCTATAGTTGAAATTCTAAAAAACCCTGAGTTTGGAGAGCGTCTTGGGAATGCTGCGCATAACAGAGTCAAAAAACATTTTCTGATAACCAGACTTGTAGCAGATTATCTTGATATAGCCAAGAGTCTAATTAATACCTGAACGTGTCAACGTCGCAACGGTGTCTATAATCGTATTTTGGATGATGGTGCACATTAATAAAAGTGTGCCAGGATGATCGTTTACGGATTAATAAAATTGCCCTGAAGACAAGGCAAACTTCTGAAGGACTAACGGGTTAATTCAAAGAAGCAAAACGCAAGTATCAGCCTGTTGATAAACTCCTATTTGTCATTGCGAGCACCGAAAGGTGCGTGGCAATCCCTTTATTGTCAACGTTTTTTGAGATTGTTCCGTCACTCTATTCCCAGCAATAACATTTATCAACAGCCTCGTATATGGGAAACCTCATAAAGCCCGCAGGGAAGGCTAATAGTGGGCAATCTTCAGGAAATTAAATTCTATAGGGCACTTCTGTTAATTCTAAGCGTTTTAGATTGAGAGTCCAAATTAGTCTCATCAAGGCACAAATTGCAGGTAATAACAGAGCTATTGCCAAAATTTGCAACGCAGAGGAGATGGAATTAGGGCTCAAGATGATCGTTTACGGATTAACAGAAGCGCCCTTAACTAACCGGTTAGTACCTCAAATTTTAATTTCTAAATCTCACCCTTTCTTTGACTTCTGTGTATCTGCTTATTGTGCAGTGGTCTCATAATTCATCTTTGTCATTCTTATGTTGACAAACCCTTGTGCTTCAACATATCAATCTCAATCAAGGACTGTCAAAGACACTACAAATTTGAGTTCCCTATCTGATATGATTATCTTACCTGTACTTAGCTAATTAAATTGTAGCTCAGGAATTAAAATACGTCAACAAACAAAATATGATAAGCCGGAACAGGTAAAGTCAAAATACAAACCCAAAAGCAGCCGATATACAAATACTATGTGGGTTTCAATTCCTCATAGGTAAAGTCAAAATCAAAACGTCGAACTCTGCTCGTTCTGGAAGGTTCGGGTTTCAATTCCTCATAGGTAAAGTCAAAATGCCGCCAGGGCGTAGAACTCCGCCCTCTCTTCTACCGTAAACGCCGCCATTGCAACCTTTGCGACCGCTGCCGCGGCTACGCCTGTCATTTCATACCGTTTCATTTAATCCTCCTCTAAAGTTTATTTAAGTCTTTTTCTATAGCCATACTTATGGTCTGACAAACTCATTTACATATTCTGAAAATTCTTTTATAGCTCCTTCTTTAGAGCCCGTGAAAAGAATAAATGGAAGCCTGTTTTCATAATTAATAAGCTGAAACAAGCTATCTCCAACCTGCTGAACAACAACCGTTACTTGTCCAAAAATCTCTTTCTTAATCGGTTTGCTCGCGCAAAATCATTCAAAGTATGCCACTCAAAGCGGGAGGATCGCATGAATACCTCTGCAAGCATGGACCAGGCTCCTTTCATCTCCGTCATCATTCCGGCATACAACGAAGAGAAGAGAATCAAGGAGAGTTTGATCACGATTCAGAAATATCTCGACGAACAAACGTATTCAACCGAATTGATTATTGTAGATGACGGAAGCTCCGACCAAACTTCGGTGATCAGCAAGGAATGCAAGCATTCTTGGATCAAGCGATAATCATTCGCCCCTACGATGCCGACGTGCTCATGTCCGCCGGACGTGCAGCATGGTCGCGCGGTGAAAACCAAACGGCGCTCGAATATTGGCGCCGTGCGTTTCATCACAACCGCTACTTTCAGCGGCTGTTAATCGATATGCTTGTTGAGTCGGTCCCTGCCGATTTCTTCTTTAAGGAGTTCAACCCCGACTGGGAAGCACTTCGCTATTTGAAGGATCGCTATAGCGATTTAGAACGCCCCGAGGACTACGCAGTCGTTCTTCGAAAATTCGCGGAAGTCGGAATCGAACGGCCGCAACATCTCGAGTTCGTAGATGCCGATCATGGCTGGTACACGGACATCGTCTGTATCGTGGACGACTGCAATCTGGTGCTCTTCGCCACATCGGACGGCGGCGCGACGTGGCAGCAGTATGTGATCGAACACGGATCGGCGGGCATGTTGGACCTCACGTTCGTTGACTCGATGGACGGCCGGATTAGCTTTCTGTCATGCTCCGCCACCAATTGCACCAGCCGCGTATCACACACCACAGACGGCGGCCGAACGTGGCAGGTTCAGCTACCCGAGCCAAATGCTGTCGACGCAGAACTTTACGCCGGCACGTTCGACTTCATCGATGCCAATACGGGCTGGCTCTTGCTGAATCCGTCGCGCGGCCAGGGAATCGGTGGCGGTCCGCCGCCACGAATGGTGCTCTACCGCACGACGGACGGCGGCGGGGGGCCGATTGGCGTGGTTCCGACGCCAACAATCCAGTTGCCGGACGTCGGTAAGATCGGAAGAGCAC
>CAJVZA010000032.1 GCA_913009315.1 uncultured Hippea sp. | reverse complement strand
TCCCTGCGGGCTTTATGAGGTTTCCCATATACTTCGTTAAACTTCTTTGAATTAACCCGTTAGTCCTTCAGAAGTTTGCCTTGTCTTCAGGGCAACTCTATTAATCCGTAAACGATCATCTTGAGTCCCAATTCCATCTCCTCTGCGTTGCAAATTTTGGCAATAGCTCTGCTATTACCTGCAATTTGCGTCTTGATGAGACGGATTTGAATTCTCAATTTGAAACGCTTAGAATTAATAGAGTTGCCCTATAGAAAACCTCATAAAAAGCTGTGAATCTGCTTATTGTGCAGTGGTCTCATCATTTAAACAAACATTTGTAAAAAATAATTGATTTTTTTATCAAATAGTTTATCATTGTAAAGAAAATTGATAAATATTTACATATAGGATTGAAAATGTTAAAGAAATTACCGATAGAACAAGATATTGAAACCAAGAAAATCTTAAAAAAACTCGCATCTGCCCACAGAGCATTAGCAGAATTAAAAGGTATTGTAGCTGCAATACCGAATGAAAATATATTAATCAATACATTGGGACTTCAAGAAGCAAAAGACAGTTCGGCAATAGAAAATATTATTACAACATACGATGATATTTATAAAGCGGAACTAAATCTTGTCGGTTTTAAATCGTTAAACGCCAAGGAAGTTCAAAATTACATTTCAGCATTAAAAAAGGGATTTGCGTTAATTTCAAAACATAAAATGCTTACAAGCAACAATATAATTGCGATACAAGCTGAATTGGAAAAGAATACAGCAGGTTTCAGAAGATTGCCCGGAACAGCACTAAAAAATGCAGCAACCGGAGAAACTGTTTACACGCCGCCGCAAGAATATTCCGTAATTGTGGATTTAATGAAAAATTTAGAGTTATTCATTAATGCTGATACAATTTCTGATTTTGATCCATTAGTTAAAATGGCAATTATTCACTATCAGTTTGAAAGTATTCATCCATTTTACGATGGGAACGGCAGAACAGGACGAATAATAAATGTTCTCTATCTCGTTATGAAAGATTTGTTGAATCTTCCCGTTTTGTATTTGAGCAGATATATAATTCTCAATAAAGACAACTATTACAAATTATTACAAGAAGTTCGAGAAACAGATAACTGGGAAAACTGGTTACTTTTTATGATTGACGGAATTGAACAGATTTCAAAAGAAACAATAATTTTAATTGAAAAAATAAGAGAATTGATTTTTGAGTATAAAAATTTGCTTCTGGACAGTTATAAGTTTTATAGTCAGGAATTACTAAATAATTTATTCAAACACCCTTATACGAAAATAGAATTTATAGAAAAAGACCTTGGAGTATCAAGAATAACTGCTGCAAAATATTTGAATGAATTGGCAAAAGACGGGTTATTAATAAAACAAAAATTAGGAACAGGAAATTATTATATAAATTATAGATTAATGAAGTTATTAACAACGAAATAATAAACACATAACCCGCCATTCAACCCGATTTACCAGCTGTTGGTTTTTTGGATTTTCGATGTAATTTGGATGAATTTCTGCGGTCAAATCGGATTAACTTGAGCCGTTATGCGCAAAAAAAGTTACATCGCATCGATTGAAATATATTTCTGCGGCAGACTTGAACAAAGCACTGATTTAAGGTATATTTAAAAATTATTGAGATGCAGCAGTTCAAAAACAACGGAGATTAGCACTCATTTATCTAAAAAGGCGATTGACAACAGTTGATAATATTAAAAATCCGGCAGATTAATTTCCGGAATAGGAGGAAATGATAATAGGATGGTAAAAGAAAAATATGAACAGATAGATTTGAAAAAATTACGAAAAGAGTACAATATCCCATGGCTAACTAAAGAAGGATACGTAGACTGTTCGAAATATCCGATTGAACATCCTATAAAAGATTCACTAAGTAATGATGCGCAAAAATTCCGAAATGCTTGCAGATTGTTAGGAAGTATGTCGTATGAGGGAAGGAAAGATACTGCGATATTTTTATTTGGACTCATTTGTTATTATAGTAATGATATAAAGAAACTTGAAATAATTGTAGAGAATCTTAGGTATTTTAAAACGAAAGAATGTGCTAATTTTTTATTTGGTGAAATTGAGCGGATAAAAAGCAGCAATACAACGAGAATATACATAAATACTATAATCGATGTTTTATGTAGTTTTCCATTTGATTTAGTCTTAGAGAAATTTATTGAATTTTCGGAAAATAAAAAATTTAGTTATAAAATGCGAAATAAATTTTTAGCAGCTGCTGAAGAATTAGAATATGGAGAATGAACTACCTTGACGCAAACAGCGGAGTATCAGCTCTTTTTTGGTACGCTACTCGCAGCAAGCTGCGGGGAATTAGACCCGAACATCTTATTAAACTGAATACTATGATATGAGAATTATGCAGTAATAAGTCATTAAGCCAAAACATACAATTATTCCGGAGTGAGCGGCTCTACATCTGTTCTATTTTCAGATGATCCTCAACAAATAAAAGATAGCAGTAAACCGGAAGCTTATAAATTTCTCCTGCTATCAATCTATATTCTTCCAATTGAGCTCTGTATTTTTCCATAAACGGCACGCTGTAATGTATTTTATAATCGATAATATTGATTTTATCCGGCTTGATCACCAAAAGATCGATTCTTCTTATCTTTCCATTGCTTAGAAACGATTTTTCCCTGAAAACCTGCCCCTGAATAAGTTTTCTGAATATTTCATTTTTAAGTAAATTTATTATTCTGATTTTCATTTTTTCGAAATCATTTTCTACGAGAAAAAGCTCATATTTCAACCTCACTTTTCTCATACAGTTATCTATCTTTGAAACCTCAAAATTCTCAATTATCTCCATCGCAAAATGAAACGCCTCACCCAGAATCCGCTCCTTCAGGGAGCCGAAGATTTCCTGCTTGTCGGTACTGCTGTCATCTGTTTCTTGTATTTTTTTTAAAAACTGCTCCGGCTTATCGGTATATTCGATTTTTGGCCGCCCGATTAATGCCGGTTTTCCGCATCTGTACACTTCGCCCAAAAAGCCTTTCAGCTGCCTAAAAACCGGTTTTCCTGCCGATCCGAACAAAAAAAGAGCATGGCGCGCTCTTGTTGCCGTAACATAAAATCGATTCAATTCGTCGATGAATTCGTCTTCCTTTTCCTTTTTATATATTTCATTTAATTTCCGGCTGTAGTTTATTATATTTTGGTTAACGGACAACAAAATTGAATTTATCCTGAAATTTTCATCTCTTGACAAAATTATTCCGCTTCTTCTATTCGCCCTAACAGGAAAAACAGGCAGAATTACACCGTTGAATTCAAGTCCTTTCGACTTGTGTATCGTCATTATTTTTACAGAATTATCTTTTACGCGGCTCAGCTTATTGCAGTTTTTGAGCATTGCTTCAAACCGATCGGCAAATTCATCAAAAAGTACCGATTCCTTATTGATATCAAACACAATATCAAAAATTTTGTATAAATTCTCATCATCATAAAAATAGCTCTCAAGATCAAAAAGTGACGCCGCTTTGCTGAAAACTATCGAATTATTGTAGATTCCGACAATCTTTCTAATCTTCTCCATCTTTCCGTCAAAATCTGAAATGCTGAGACATGAAACAATCTGTTCCTTTAGTATCTGTTCCGGCCGCACAATATAGCGCAGAATAGAGAGCATTATCTGACCCGAATCGGTGTTAAAAAGAGTAGAGGTTGTTTCAGCTGAAACGGGTATGCCTTGACTGCTCAATGACTGCGCTATCATATCAACTTCTTTGTTTTTTTCTGTCAAAACTGCGATATCGGAAAAAGAAAATCCGGCATCACTCATCTCTTTTATTGATTCTACAATCTTTGTCAGAATCTGCTCTGTATCATAATCTCCTTCAAAATCTGCATAAACATATCCGTCTTTTGAAGATTTGCCGACAACAGATTCATAATCAAATCGTTCTGATGATGCCGCAAACTTACCGAAAATTTTGTTATAAAAATCTATCAGGCAGCGGTCGCTTCTATAATTTATACTTAGCGTTTTCTTTTCCATTTTAAGCGCCGTTGAAGGATAATTGAACAACCCGCTCGCTGCGCCTCTGAAACGATAGATGGATTGTTTAGGATCTCCGACATAAAAAAATGAACCGGCAGCGTCCCTTGTCCCTATTCCGCCGGTCAGCTCTCTTGCAATCGGCTCGATAATAGACCACTGCATAAAACTCGTGTCCTGAAATTCATCAATCAAAAGATGTTTAAATCTGTAATCCAGCCTAAAATAGATATATTCGGGGTATTGATACAGCTTGTCGGCAACAAGAAGATTGTAAACAGAATTTTGTATATCCGAAAAGCTTAGTTTTTTATATTTTCTAACAGCAGAATTATAATACTTTTCGAATATCTTTATCAGATGCAGCAGTATCAGCCGGTCTATATCTGCCTTGACTTCGAAATAGTTTCCCAGTGAATCTTTGTATCTGTTCCATAAACATATAAAATCAGATGAGACTAAAGATTGAAGAAGCTTTTTGTATGTCGAAACCTCCGTCATTTCTTTGTTAAACAGAGATGCGAGTTTCTTTGGCAGATCTTCCGCACCCAATCTGTCGATCTTTGCATGCGATCTCTTGCCGATTTTATCTATATTTTTTCTCAAAAAATTAAAGAGGCGCGTTTTATTCTTGATAAGTGTCAGATATGATTCGTTAAGCTGTTCATTAAAATTTTGCTGAAAATCTTTTGCGTCATATCCTTCGTCAATCTTCTCGATCTCCGCTCTTATATCAAACAAGCTTGAAAGGCTGCGTGAAAAAAAGTTCAAAATATCCTTTTCTCCCGCTATTTTTCCAAAACGAAACAGCTCTTTTTTAAGCAGTCGGTTCTCTGCCCGATAAAGTTCCTTAATAAATCCCCGCAGCGCCTCTGTTGTCATAAGTTCGATATCGCTTGAACCTGCTATATCGAACTCATAAGGAACCGATGCCTCAAATGTAAAAGAACGCAGAATTGAAAGCAGAAACGAGTCTATAGTAGCTATATGAATTGACGACGGATGAATAGTTTTGAAGATTCTCCTGAATTTCTTCTGAGCCTCTTTTTCATCATTTATATCGAGTCCATCGAGAAGATGTCCTATATCTTCATCGCCGAAACAATGCCTGTTGTCCGCAAACCGGCTGACGGCATAAAGGATTCTGTTTTTCATCTCACAGGTGGCTTTATTTGTAAATGTGATGCAGTAGATATCATCCGGCGGAACTCCTCCATACAGGAGTTTTATATAGCGCTTAACAAGCTCAGTTGTTTTGCCGCTGCCCGCAGATGCGTTTTCCGAGATACTGCTAATCTGCATATTTTCTACAGACAGCCCTATAATCGCAAAAAGCGCAATGACGCTCAATCTTTTTGAAAGGCCTGCTTATGTCAAAAATTTCTTCAATCGCCGCTTTAACCTCTTTCATAACCTGCTCAATCAATTCAGCTGTAGTCCAATCGGCATTTGCATTCCCGAAATCAATCTTTTTGAAGTTGTTCAGATCATAATAAAACAATCCGCTGCATTCCAATGCATACCTGTTCTGCATTGCAAATCCGTAAACGGGAAGCTGAACGCTGTAGTTCTTGCCGGCTGCAGAATATCGGCTGATATTGCCTGTTTTGTAATCTATTATATCAAAATGATCGTGATAAAGATCAATCCTGTCCACTCTGCCGATAAATTTCACTTCTCCGGCAGAACCGGCATCAATAGAGCTGCTAAACTCCGGTTCAGTAATAATCTTATCTGCCGTGCAGGACGCTTCATTATAAAAAAAATCCGAGTTTTCGATTTTATACAAAAAATAATCGGCTTTAATTCTATACGAAGGATCGCAGCCGATTATTTTATTTTCGTCTTCTATTCTGCCGAAAATAGCTGAAAATCGTTTTCTCAGCACAGCTTCATCATTTATGATTTTGCCGTCTCTGTAAAGCTCGGCAAGTGCACTATGGACAATGTTTCCAAGCTCAAACGGATAATCATCAAAGCTGCTTTTTTTATGTATCTCTTTTATATATCTGAGATAAAATTGGTATGGACATTTTCTATAGGAATCAATTGCGTGTGCACTGAATTTCATTGTTCTGAGCTTTTTCAATATCACATCGTTCTTCTCAATTTTATCGGCAGGAGCTTTTAATTGTTTGGCGGTTATTCTCTCTTTCCCTGTAACATAATTTATCATCATATTGCCTGTTTCGGCTTTCAAATCGTATGCCAGCATAATATCCGAGAGAAATTTACTCACGGAAAGTCCGTCACCCTCAAGATAAGCCAGATGAGCGGTTTTAGATGAGCGTATAATACTCCTGAAGTAATACTGCTGGAGCTCTTCTCTGTCAGTTGTCACAGGAAGGCCGCATTCTTTTCTGATAACACTATTAAGAAAGAGCTCCTTTTTTATCTGCTTAGGCAAAATTCCATCGTTCAGCGATGGAATTATTACAACATCCTGCTCAAGAAGTCTTGCTTCAAGCATTCCTATTACCTTAACTCTGCCGATTCCGGCATCGGGAAAACGAATCGATTTGAGTCTCTTTAAAATATACCTCAGCATATTTGCGCCCGAGGATTTCAATGCAACAAATTTTTCGTTCAAAATAGACAATCGCTCAAGCTCATCAAAAAGTGTCTCGGCAGCCTTTCTGTAATCAACGGGCGGATTATGCTTCTCATATTCTTTTGAGTACTCTCTTAATATCTCAAGCAATTCCTTAGCGGTATTCTGCAGAGTGATCAACTCAGAGTAATAAATTCTGCTGAAACGGTTCAGCGAAAGCGTTTCAAGATCCTGATCCGAAAGGCTGCACGCAGGCATACCGTCTTTGTATATTCTGCTCAAAAGAGCTCTGCCCGTCCGGCTATTTGAAAATGGATGATTAAGCAGTTTTATCAGATAGACCGATCCGTACAGACCGGCTGTCCTGTTTTCATTCAGATCATACAAAGCCTTGATATAGCTGTAATATACCGATTCATCAAGTCCGAACCCATTTGCAAAGTTAAACATTTCTCTATCAAAAATCCTCAGCATATCAGCCATTGATTCATCGGGGAGCACAACTTTGATGTTATCCGGCGGAACAGCATTATGATAATATTCATATCTGACTGTTCTTATTATCCATCCTGCCATAGCCGATTTTGTAGAAAATCGCCTCACCTCAATATTGGCATGAATTTTATCTTCAGCAGCAGATTTTAGTTCAGGTACAACTCTTTTGAGAATCATTTCCATCTTTTTAGGAATTTCGGATTTTTCTGCAACAATATGAAAGCTGCACATATCCGACAACTTCTTTATCGCCCCCGTTTCAAAATCTGTGAGAAATCCGCTCGCAGCAAGATATATATCATCATATTTCGTTATTTTTTTAATATCTCCGGCAGCTTTAAGCATCGCTATATCCGTAAAACCGTTTTGATGCAGCAGTTCGATATACCGCTTCTGAATTTTTTCCAATATGCTGATATGATTATAGTACTCAGTGTAAACGGAAAACCTTTTCAGCCTGTCAAAATCAACCTGACCGGCTGCAACCTCCCGATAGAAGCTGCCGAGATCATCTATAAAGCTTTCAAGCATAGTTATATCTTTGATATATTCGAAATCATTCTTCATAATTTTTTCAGAATCTTTAATGCCTGAAACCGCTTCTCTCAGAAAGAGATTCTTAATAAATTTTTCTGCTGCGATATATTCGCCCGTATCCGGCAGCGAATTGAAGAATTCCTCATAGGTAAAAAGATCCGGAGCCGCCGAAGTGCCATGCCGCAGACCAATAAATTCTCTTATAGCACGCTTAGTCGGTAGAATCACAGCCGACGATTCCGATGCATAACCGGAGATAAACCGCACAAGATTTATGTCTGTTTGATGCAAAATTATACCCATAAAATCATTGTAGTCTGCGCAACTTTTTAATCAATAACCCGAATATTTCATAAAATCTATGAATATACTGAGACCGCTATACAATGGACAAATTCACAGCTTATTGTGCAGTGGTTTCATAATCCGAACTCTGTTGGGAATTTTCTAAAACCTTGTTATTATAAGACAGATTAAACGGCAAAGATTTTATAGTAAGAAATTGCTTTCAAATTCCGGAAAACAATATCGATTATTCAAGGAGCAATGATGGAACATATAAATTATCAATTATTCAATTTTATCAACGGATTTGCAGGCAGCAATCATTTTTTTGACCGGATTATGGTCATTTTGGCCAACTATATGCCTGTGGTATTTGCGCTGTACCTTCTGTATCTCTGGTTCTACAAAAACAAACAGATAGCTCTGTATGCCGGATATTCTTTTACACTCGGACTTACTATAAATTTTCTTATCTCGCTTTTTTATTTTCACCCGAGACCATATATGATAGGAATGGGCAAGCTGCTTAGTCCTCATTCGCCTGACACATCTTTTCCTTCCGATCACACAACCTTGATGCTCTCGATCGCATTTGCATTGCTGTATTTCAAGAAAACAAGAATTGCCGGAATAATACTATCCGTTTTGGGTATAATCGGAGGAATCTGCAGAATTTATATAGGCGTTCACTTTCCTCTTGATATTGCAGGATCATTTGCGGTCTCGATAATATCTTCTTTTCTTATCTATTATTTTAAAGATACATTTAAGCAGTTAAACAAAGTTTTCATTAAATTTTATGAAGATTCAACAACTCATCTTAGACATTAGAGCAACCCTCTCAACCTGCGAATACGGAAGTACGAAACACCTTTATTAAGCTTGACATTGTCATAATGCCTGTTAGGATGGCTTAATATCAAAAAAAGCGGGGTGATGTGTAATGCCGGGCGTTGTAGTCAGAAACGGTGAATCGTTCGAAGAGGCCTACAAACGTTTTCAAAGACAGTGCGAAAGAGCAGCTATTCTTTCTGAGATTAAAAAACGGGATCATTATGAGAAACCGAGCGAAAAGAAAAAGAGAGAGCTTGTAGCGGCAAAAAAGAAAGCGCGCAAAAGAAAGCGAATGTCAGAAAAAATGTACAGAAGGTAAACAATTAAAAAGACGATCATCTTGTTGGAGCAGCTGCAATGAACAGATGCTCTCTCCTGAGATCGTCTTTTTGGTATAACACTCTGTAATTTAACCTATCCGTTTTATCGCAATAAGCGTTACAAAAATTATCAATGAATGCATTAACTCTGAAAGTCGTATCCGATGTTTTGTCGGGATGGCTTGTCAAATCACCGATCGTAGATATCAGGTCGTCTAAAGGCTGTCTCTATTTAGTATTCAAAAAGGCTCACAAAATTAGAACTGCCGCCTTCTGTATGCATCCGCAAGCAATTTTTATTCAGAAGAATGTTCCAAAATCTACAGAAAAAGACAATCTGTATCAATATGCAAAAAGTCATCTGATAGGATCTACCGTTACCGATGTCAAGACAGCACTTCCTGATAAAGTTTTGGTGATCGGTATGGAAAAGATTGTCGGTATCAGGAAATTCAAATATAAAATAATATTTGAATATTTGGGAAGAAATCCGAATATAATAGTTGTAGATAATGCAGATACGGTACTTTATGCCCTGAAAATTACTCCGAGAAGCGTTGAATCCGTTAGGCCCGTTAGATCAGGAAAAAAATGGCCGCCTCCGATAAAACAATATAAACTGCCGATCTGGAACATAAAGAGCGATTTTTTAGAAGATAATCTTAACATTGAAGAAATTATGAAAAACTATTGCGGAATAGATAAAAAAACAGCCGAGATGATTATTGAAAACGGAGCTGAAAAATTCTTTGAAGTTAAAAAGCAATTTTTGAACAAAAATTTTATGCCCAAAATAGTATATTTTAAAAACAGGGAAATTCTCTTTCCCTTCAGAACAGACATGAAACAAAAAAGCAGGGTTTTTGCCGATTTCACGGCATTATTCGATTATCTCTATGTTCAAAAGACAGAAAATAAAAAAATGGATATTAAAAGAGAAAATCTGAATAAAATTATAATAAAAGAACTTTCTCGTCTAAATAAAAAACTTCAAAACGCTTCCGGTGAAATGAAAGAAGCAAAAGGATGGAAAAAATACGAAGACTGTGCAGTGCTGATAAAATCAAATCTCTACAGACTAAACGGAAATGCGCATACATCTTTACTAAAGTTTCCGGATGAGCCTTCCGGTGAATCAATAAAAATTTCACCTGAGCTTACGATTACGGAAAATATGCACCGCCTGTTTAATCAGTCAAAGAAATTCAAAAGAACGCTTGCAATAAAAAAAGGGATAATAGACAAGATAAACGGCGATATAAAAGTTCTTATGCAGATAGATTATGATCTGAAACGCTCAAACACCGAAGAAGGACTGCTCTCTGTTGAAGATGAACTTCTTCAGGCAGGTATTATAAAAGAAAAAAAAGCGAAAAGGCGAATAAAGACAATCCGGGCCGATAACATAATAAAAAAGCAGCTGAATGATGCTGCCGTTATATATATCGGTAAAAATGCAAAAGGAAATGAAAAGATAACCTTTGATCTTGCAGGAAAAGATGATTTATGGTTTCACGCAAAAGATGTGCCCGGATCTCATATCTTATTAAAAGGCAGCTATTCGGAAAAAGAACTTAAATACGCCGCTTATACAGCCGCCATCAACAGCAAGGCATCCAAAAATAAAAAGGTAGATGTAGACTACACTCTAAAAAAGTTTATAAAAAAGCCCAAAGGAGCAAAATTGGGAATGGTTATATACAAAAATTATAAAACGATTACAATAATGACCGATGAAATTTGGAATTGTTGATCTTCTGCTGATAGCATTGTTTTTGCTTTTTATGGTAAGGGGAGCAAAACGCGGCCTTATCAGGGAACTATCGAGCTTGATAGGACTCATATTGGCGATAGAGATGGCAAAGATATATTATCCGCTTGTGGCTTCCAGCCTGACAAACAGGCTGGCTCTCCCTCCATCCGTCCTGTCGGCTGTGGCATTTTTACTGACATTTCTGCTTTTTTACGTAATAGCGCTGCTTGCCGGCTTTCTGCTGCATCTGCTTGTAGCCAAAGGTGCAACAGGCGTAATCGATAAGATATTGGGCTCTCTGTTTTCACTTACAAAAATAGTTGTTTTGACAGCCCTTACAGTTTTTTTGCTTCAAAACTTCGGACCATCAAGGAATTTTTCGAAACAGCTTGTCCGCTCTTCACCTCTGCTGTCAATAATAAACAACCGAATAGCCTCTCCAACTGCCGGAAATTGGCTAAAAAAATCTATAAAAAGGATAAAAAACGATGTATTACACAACTAGAAGAAAAAAAAGAAAGGGAAGAATCGTATTTGCCGTCATTATCTTTTTTGCTCTGTTATTTGGAATCTACTATATTTCCGGACTTGGTTTTCATCCCATAAAAATCTATCTGCCCAAAAACAACTATATAGGAAAAGGCAGCTACTCCATAACAATCAGCGACAATAAAGCAGCGATAAAAGAAGTAAGAGTTACAATTACAAACTCTCTTGTTTCCGGCACTGTCTTTGAAAAACGGTTTACGAATAACTTCAATGAGAAGTTGATAAAATTCAAAATTCCTGCAAATATGATGGATGGAAGCGCTACAATCAACGTTTTTGCGAGTGATAAAAGTATCAGATATTTTCTACAGGGAGCAAGCAAAAGCATACAAAAACATGTGATAATAGACAAAAAGCCGCCCCGGATTGAGATATACGGACTTCCAATAAGAATTGACAAAGGAGGAATCGGACTGCCGATCTGGAGCGTTAAAGATAAATTTCTGCAAAAAACATGGGTCAGCGTCGATGGATACAATTTTCCCGGGTACAACGCAAAGACGCTGATGGGGAAAAACAATTTTTTCTCAACATTTATAACATGGCCGATATACAGCAACAAACGAATCGGCAATGCCACTATATCGGCAGTCGATCTTGCAGGGAATATAACAACTGTGCATCTGCCTGTTTACTGGAAACAGAAAATTTTTAGAAAAACACCTCTCACGATTACGTCTTTGACAATAGACAAAGCAAAACAGGTAGCAGAAGGGAAATCGTTCGGCAGCAGCAAAGAACTATTTTTATATGTAAATAGGAATCTGCGCCAAAAAGATAATTCCGAAATTCGAAAAATCTGCTCAAAATCCCAAAGCGATCTGCTGTGGCATAGAAGATTTCTTCAACTGCCGCATTCTATTGTTACATCACAATTTGACGATTTAAGAAGCTATTTTATGGGAAAACAGCTTATTGATAAAGAGATGCACCTGGGTTACGATCTTGCCTCTATTGCTCATTCGAGCGTACCTGCTGCCGCATCCGGTATAATTAAATTTACAGGAACGCTCTACCTCTACGGAAATGTTGTGATAATTGATCATGGCTTCGGCCTCTTTTCACTTTATGCCCACTTGTCAAAGATTGATGTAAAAAAGGGTATGAAGGTAAAACAGGGAGATATAATCGGAGTAACCGGTCAGACGGGAATGGCCGAAGGTGATCATCTTCATTTTGGTGTTTATGTGTCCGGGATGCCTGTAGATCCGATCTATCTGTGGGACGGACGATGGATAAAAGATCATATCACCGAAAGAATTCAGAGCGTAAAATCAGAAACTATGTGAAAGTTTTCTGGTGTTTCACGGCGAGTAAATAGTTGTTTGATATCAGCAATCTAAAAACAGTTGATATCGCAAAAGAGTTTCGAAAGTTGTCCTACCCTATGGTTACCGAAATGCTCTTTCAAAATCTGTTCAACCTTGTCGATACATTCTTCGTATCCATAATAGGATATGAAGCGATCGCGGCTGTAACAAGTTCGGCGATACTATTAATGCTCTTTATGGCTATTGCATTTGGAATATCGGCGGCATCAGGAAGCTTGATTGCGATGGAAAAAGGGAAAGGGGATAATTCAAAGATTCCGCACATTCTTTATGATGCCCTGCTGCTTGCTGCGGTTATTTCACTTGTCACATTCGCTCTATCGGGCAAACTTTCATATTTCCTGCCTCATGCATTAGGGCTAAGGGGCGAAAGCTATCATCTGGCTCAGATTTATCTGATGATCAGTTTTTATGGAATGCCGTTCTTTTTTATCCTTCCGATCATCAACTCAGCTTTGAGAAGCGTTGGACAGCCCGGTATGGCACTTAAGGTTATCATTTTATCAAATATCATAAATTTGATACTTGATCCTATACTTATACTCGGATTGGGAATAATTACACCTCTCGGGGTAAAAGGAGCCGCGATAAGCACAGTCGCCGCAAGAATGTTCGGAGTCATTCTGCAGATCTATTTTATCAGAAAGGTATTCAGCAAGTTGTCTATTCTGCAGTACAGAAAGGTAGTCGCACACTATATGTTCAGAATAATAAAAGGCGCAATACCTGCAGCTATGCATCTGGCATGGAGAATTCTCAGTATGCTTGCAGTTGTAAAAATAGTTACTATTTTCGGATCCAAGCCTCTTGCAGCGTTCGGTATCGTGATAAGGAGCTTTCAGGTAATTCTGTTTCCTACATTCGGTCTCGGTAATGCAGCCTTCGTTTTGGCAGGACAAAGCATAGGTGCAAAACGATTTGATCTGTTGAAAAAATCTGTGACTGTGGCACTAAAATATGAAACCGTTTTTGTAGCAGCCGCAGCCGGCATCTATCTGATTCTCGCTGCGCATATCATAGGAATATTTTCCAGTGACAGCACAATTATAGCCGACGGATCTCTTTTTATGAGACTTCAGGCGATTAGCTATCCGGCCGTCGGCGTAACTGTAATTTTCTCAAGAATTTTTATGGGAACCGGCGACACACTTACCCCCAGCATTGTAAATCTTGTAAATCTCTTTTTCTTTATGATTCCGCTTGCCTATATTTTGTCAGTATCGATGTCGCTTGGAGCAAACGGAGTCTGGATAGCGATTCCCATATCCAACCTTACCGGCGGTATTATATTTTTTATACTTTATAGAATAAGGCTTAGGCGATGGACCCGCTAATAAGACAAAACGCAGCCGGTGCTGTCATATTTTTTACTACAAAGGCATTCAATTGCTCAATACCTGTTGGATTATCGGATTCATCAGCCGTCTTGAGAGCTTCAAATTTAACCAGCCTATCGAATAAATTTACTCTGTGCTTTCAGCCGAAACAGGTTCACAGCAGCAAAATTATAATTGTTACAAAGGAAACGGGACAGATTTATGCTGCAGACGGAATAATCACAAACGACACAGGTCTGTTTTTGTCGATCAAAACCGCCGATTGTGTTCCAATTCTTATGTACGATGAGAAAAAGAGGGTAATAGCGGCAGTTCATTCAGGCTGGCGCGGAACCGATAAGCAGATTGTGCGATTTTGTATAGAAAAGCTCGTGAGCGGATTTGGGGTAGATCCAAAAGAACTAAAGGTTTACATAGGACCTTCCATCAGAGACTGCTGCTATGAGGTATCCTGCGAGATAGCCGGCAGATTCGGTAATTATCCTTACAAAACGAAAAACGGAAAACCGTTCATCGATCTGGCATCAATAAACAAAGAACTGCTGCTGAATTCAGGAATACAAAAGGACAATATCCATCTGAACGCGCAATGCACCGGATGCGAAAGTCGTTATTTTTACTCATGGCGCAAAAGGAAGGAGAGCGGAAGAATGTATGCAGTCATAGGACTTCCCCTGCAGAATCGGATAAATCAGTGAGAGATTCTTTCATTCTTTTAATGCTGTTTCTTACCACATTGGCATGGGGCGTAGGCTTCCCGGTCGCAAAGTTGGGAATAAATTATATCCCACTCTTCACATACGCCTTTTTGCGTTTTTTTATAACGTCGATACTGTTTTCCATAATACTCATAGTCAAATATAAACATGTTCTCCGGGATATAAAAGAGAATTTTTTCATACTCTCACTTATGGCTTTAAGCGGCTTTACGGCATACAATTTCTTTTATCTTTATTCGCTAAAAATGACCCTTGTGTCAAACTCTGCGCTTATTGTAGCATTCAATCCGGCGCTGACCGCGCTTATTGCGGCAGTTGTATTAAAAGAAAAAATCAATTTTCTGATGATTGCAGGAATAGTAATCTCGCTTTTGGGAGTACTGTTTATCATTTCTCACGGTTCCATGGAACTCATAGAAAAGTTAGAGTTCAACATTGGAGATCTGTCTATGATTGCTGCTACATTTCTTTGGGCTGTCTATTCTGTTGCAGGCAAAATAGCAATGAGAAAATTGCCGTTTTTAGAGGCTACCGGCATCGCTGTGATATTGGGTACAATCTATCTTGCTCCTTTTGCTCTGCTTGAGAACGGAAATAAAAACCTGTTGTCATATCCTGCCATTGCGTGGGCATCCGTTGTCTATATGTCTATATTTGCTACATTTTTTGGTTTTAGCGTCTGGTACAAAGGAATAGAGCGATTTGGAGCCGCAAAAACAAGCATATTCGTTAATCTTGTTCCGGTTTTTGGAGCAGCTGCATCTTCTATATTGCTGCATGAAAAGATAACCATCAGCGCAATAATAGGAGGACTGCTCGTTATCACCGGAGTTCTTATAACAAACAGGGCAAGAGTTTAGCAGCGGGGTCGTGTCTTTGCATTTGACATAACTCAATTTTAATATACAATGTTTTATTATGGCAAGAGCTCTAAGATTATCCTTTGAAGACGCGTTTTATCATATAACCGCAAGAGGCATAAGAAAAGAAGATATCTTTTATTCCGATAAAGACAAAGAGGTTTTCATAGATAAAATGAATGAAACCTTTGAAAAATATTCATTCATTTGTTATGCCTACTGTCTTATGAACAATCACTATCATCTTTTTCTCAGAACTCCGCTTGCAAATATATCCGGCGGAATGCACTTTCTTAACGCCTCTTATGTTAACCGGTTTAGAGCAAAATATAATCTTGCCGGCTCAGTTTTTCAGGGTAGATACAAATCAATTCTTGTTGATGAGGATAGTTATGCATTAGTTCTCTCGGCCTATATTCATCTAAATCCTATGAGGGCAGGCATGGTTGAGAAACTTGAGAACTATCCGTACAGCAGTTTTTTAGATTATACAGATAAAAGGAAACCTGTTATAAAAAGACTCAATACATCGCTGATTTTAAACAGATTTTCCAATAAAACCGATCAGGCACAAAAGATGTACAGAGAGTTTGTCATTAAAAATAAAAAAATGGAATCCCCCGTAGAAAATGCTTTTAAAGGCATTGCTCTGGGAGGTGATAGATTTATAGAAAAAATTACCGAAAAGATAAAATTGATGGGTAAAAACAGAGAGATAAAAGAGACAAAGCTTATATCTGCCTATAATCCCGATGAGATAATAGAGGCCGTATCGAATGAGTTTAACATAAAAACAGATGAACTGTTTAAAAGTAAGCGAGGCAATGTCTATAGACAATTAGCGCTGTATTTGATAAAAAAATATACCGCTTCGCCATTAAAAGAGATAGGAAAATTGTTTAATATGGATTATACAAGTGTATCTGTTACGGCAAAAAGATTTGGAGAAAAAATGGATAACGATAAAAAGATATTGGAAATGATTGAGAAGATAACAAGGAAAATGGAAGAAGAAGGAGAATGAATGTCAAATGTAAAGACACGACCCCGATATAGCAAAAGTCCGAAGGAAAGTAAAGTTATATTGATACATGAATCCTTGCCTGAGGATGCAAATGCGCAGGGCAATGTTCATGGCGGAGTGGTTATGAAACTCATGGATGCAGCTGCAGGTGTTGCATCAAGACGGCACTGCCGCACAAATGTGGTAACAGCAAGAGTCGACAGTTTGGAATTTCTATCACCGGTCTATATAGGAGATCTGATTATTATTAAGGCAATCTTGACATATACCGGCAGAACTTCTATGGAAATTAAGGTTAAAGTTGAATCTGAAAATATGATAAGCGGCAAAAGAACACCAACAACCTCAGCCTTTTTTACAATGGTTGCATTGGATGAGAACGGAAAACCAACAGAAGTGCCGACCGTACTGCTTAACTCTGAGAATGAAAAACAATTATACGAGGCTGCAAAAATGAGAGTGAGCGAACGAAAAAAGAGACTTATTCGGAGTTCAAGATAATCGTTCCCGGATTAATATAGACGCCTTTATAATATATGACCACTGCATAATAAGCAGATTC
Source organism: uncultured Hippea sp. (assembly GCA_913009315.1). Lineage (GTDB taxonomy): Bacteria > Campylobacterota_A > Desulfurellia > JAADFJ01 > JAADFJ01 > JAADFJ01. The sequence continues at coordinate 2,367 of CAJVZA010000032.1, read as the reverse complement.
ACGACTTTTTATGGTGCCGGGGGCGGGAATCGAACCCGCATGGGATTGCTCCCACTGGATTTTGAGTCCAGCGCGTCTACCAGTTTCACCACCCCGGCAATTTTACAATTGATATTTTATTTAATAGTGTTATAAAGTCAATAAAAAGGATCCATAATATGACGAAAATAAAAAATCATAAAAGCGGCAGGCATTCGACAGGCAAAAAAAGTCGGGTAAGCAGGCAGCCATCTATTCAGACCGCATTTAGTGCCAAAGCAAAAGCGCTAAATATTGGCAGCATGCTTTTTTATCTGCTCATGCTGTTTTTATCATGGGATTTTATTGTTATCTCACGACATCTTATTGAGGGAGTGGCGCTTCCGAAAGAATTGGTTTTCGGGGCTGCAGCTGCAGTAATTCCATTTTTAATGGCACTTTCGAAAAAAAAGATAAGCTTTACCAATATTGATGCTGCGTTTATCATCATGCTTTTTCTCTTTATCCCCTCGTATTTTGGTGCTCTTGATAAAATATGGTTTTTGTTCCATTTTCTCAATGCAGTCGCATTTTTTCTTCTTTATATTGCATCCGCTAATCTTTTTGATAAAAATTTAACGCGTTTTTCACGTTTTTTGATGCTGTTGTTTGTTATCCTCTTTATCCAGGTAGCATTTCAGCTGTTAACCGAATGGAAGATTATTGATTTGCATCTGAAAGGTTTTTTTTCTTATATTTTTGTAGATTTTCATAAAGGTGCCGCTGCAAATTTTAATCAGCCGAATCTGCTTGCAATAGTACTTGCCGTATTTTTGCCGTTTTTTTATTACAGATCGTTAAAATCACCTTATGCGTTCTTTTTCTTATTTGCCGATTTTTTTCTTTTAGAGCTGACTCATTCGAGAGGAGGATTTCTTGATGCAATCTTCGTCATGGCCTTTCTGATAATATTTGTGAGATCGGGCAGATCTCATCTGATAAAAACTATTGCCGTTATTGTCCTGGGTATCATAGCCGCAGATCTAACGGAATATCTTCTGTCTCCTACAGCATTCACATTATTCGACAAATGGCATAGAGCATTTTCAGGCGGAACATCGGTAAGATTAAGAATTTTAATCTGGTTTGATGCGATAAATCTTTTTCTGCAGCATCCCATCTTCGGGATAGGACTGGGCAATTTTAAAAGCTTCTCCATTCTTTCTCAGTCAGATCTGTTAATGCATCATGCCTGGATTAGAAAAGATTTCTTATATGCCGTGCCGCCTTTGAGCCATGCCTGGGCACACAATGAATATCTTCACATACTGTGTGAAACAGGTATCGTCGGCTTTTCAGGATTTATGATACTGATTTATACCATTATCAAGCGTATTGTAAAATCTATTAAACTTCAGAACAGGGAAGCTTTGATATTGTCTGCTTCACTGATTCCTTATTTTGTACATTCACTTTTCTCATTTCCGCTTCATTTTCCTCCAACATTTTTCCTGCTTGCCATTCTGTTGGGAATGTTTGCATCATACCCGGACACAGGAAAGCATATGTTGACAGAAAAACTGCCGTATCGACTGGCTATTGCCGCAGTCGCTCTTGCTATTGGATATATCACCGTAACAAGTTATCAGAATGAAAAAATTGTAGCCTCCTTTAACAGAGGATCTTTTTGGGCAAGAAGCGGATCGCCTCAGGCAGCCGCAGAACTTAAATCGGCATTAACTTCACCGTTTGTATCAAGAGATGCAAAAAAAACACTTTCCCGCGTCTATTATATGGCAGGAATGGAAAGACATGATAAGAAACTTATAGAAATGTCGCTTCGCTATCTCAAATATCAATACAAAATACATCCTCATGTCAACACGGCATATTTAATAAGCAGAGAAAACGCCATGCTTGGAAGATTAAGCAAGTCCTACAAATGGTACAAACAGGCATACCTGCTTTATCCCAAAAGAGACTTCTACAAACTATTTCCTCCTCCTTTCGGAATGAGACCCAAAAGGTGAAAAGGTGCATCTTGGGGTCGTGTCTTTACATTTGACATAACTTCTTAATTTAAGCTTAGTGCCTGCCGATTTTGTTTTATATTGAGATATGATTCCAATATCTCAGGACACCTTTATTAATTCTAAGCGTTTCGATTGAGAGTTCGAATCCGCCTGCCTGTGCGGACACTGCACCTGCCTGCCGTTTCAACGCAACGCAGGTAACGCAGACAGGTATCATAAAGAAAAGGTACAAATTGCAGGCAGGCAGAAGGCTGATTACAGTTCAGGATGATCCGTTTACGAATCAACAAAAGCGCTCATCCTTAAAAACATCTATGCACAACCTACCTTCAGCTTCTATATTGATGAAATTGATGAAAGCGACTGCCTGATCTCC
>CAJVZA010000031.1 GCA_913009315.1 uncultured Hippea sp. | reverse complement strand
GAGCAGCTGATCCGTAATCAGCAGGTCACTGGTTCGATTCCAGCCGCCGGCTCCAGAAAATATTCTTATGTGCCAACAAATTAATTACATAAACAGTTCAACGATAAAAGATATTGATAAGTCTTTTATCATCTATTTGTCGCCAAAATATGAAGAATTGCGGATAGTTTAGTACGTAAGGTGAGTTAGTAAATCTCACTCTTTCTTTGGCTTATGTGGATGTTTATCGCGCAGCGGTCTCATTAGGTGAGTTTATAAGACGAATTTGGACTTTCAATCTGAAGCACTCAGAATTAATAGAGATATTCTTAATAATTTTTTCTTTTTCCCTATGTTTAAATCTGCTTATCTGTATACGACAAACAGGCAGATATTAAGGAAAATAGACTTATCAAACTTAAAAACAATGCAGGTACAGCAAAGCAATTTCAGGACGATCAATTGATGCTCAGAAATAGAATAATTAGAGTAAAAAGACAGCAAACATTCTCGCGCATCATCAAATTGCTTGACAATTTATAGAATAGTGTATACTAAATTTTTATGAGAAAGGCTTATATGATTCTAATATTATTTTCAGAAAACAGTGGATTTATCTCCGTTTTACTTTTCCCTTTCTATTTCCTTCCAGCTGCAGCAGTATCCAAAAACTTTCTAACAGCTGTGCTCTGCAGGTTTAAAGATAATGATGCTATGATTCTTAAGGCAGGCATGAGGGGAAGGCGGGACGCTTCCGGCGCGTTCAATCGGGATATTCTTGTTGTTACTCCGATTGGAATTGATCACACCGATTATCTCAATAAGGTCAAGACTGAGGTCGCAGGCGAAAAAATAATCATAGCTTCTGAGAATTCAAAATTTATTTTAGTACCTCAATTATCTGATGTTTGCCGCAAAATTACGGATTATGCGAAAGAAAAGAGTCTGAAATTCAAATATATTGACGGCAATTATGCTAAAAATAATCAAACATAGTATAAAGGAAACACAATTTTCATATAAAAATATAGTTATGAGAACAGATCTCTTGGGCAACTTTCAGCCTGTCAATATCACAATTGCAGCCGAATCAATAAGAATGCTGTTGAGTTATCATATAATGTTTTACAAAACAGCATACGGAAATTGAAAATTCCATTGCGTTTGAAAATAATAAGAATAAAAAACCTTAAAATAATCTTTGACAAAACTCATAATCGGAATACCGCGGAGAATATCTGCAGAACACTTAAAAAATTCAAAGTAAGAATAACTGTATATATTTCTCTATGGGTGGCAAATTTTATCATGTCAACCTTAAAATGCTATCAGATCTGTCTGGCACGGTTTTTATTGTGGAGATGCTCTTTGACAGAACTGAAACGGCAGGTAATCTGTTAGGTACGCGAAACCACATTTTACATACAGCGCTGCTGTTGAGATGTGCATACTAAATGAACTGCTTAAGGACAGGATTGACTTGCGCAAGGTTCACTATTTTGATAATTTTTATGACATAGAAAAATTGAGATATCATCTAAGAAATGGGAGGTTTTGATGAAAAAGAATGTCAAAAAGATGATTACCGGTTTGGCTTTAGCGGGTATCTTAGGTGTAATTGTAATCTTTATCGCATTTTCGGTCCTTGACTGGAATTACTCAATTTCAATGGAAAAAAGCCGCGCAAAAACTATTGCTAAAATGATAGAGCGAAGCATGACGCTTCAGATGAAAGCAGGCAACATAGTTGGAATCGGAAAATCTGTAAAAGATGTTCCCAAAAGGATTAAAGATGTGAATTCGGCGCATCTCGCAAAATCGGATGCGGTAAAGAAGGCTTTTAATCTTAAAGGTGAAACAACAGAACAGGAGAAGGCAACGTTTAAATCGGGAAAAGTGCAGGTCAGTTCACGCAACTTGTTTGGAGGCAACCCGATTATCAGCGTAAGTATTCCGTATGTTGCAGGAAAATGGTGCCTTCAATGTCATACTGAGGCTTCAAAAGGGGATATGCTGGGAGTTTTATCGATTAATATGTCTGCTAAGTCCATCAGATCGAAAACAATCAATATGCTTATCATAATATTGCTTATTTTTGTTTTAATAGTAACAGTTATCATGTACTATATTAAAGGTACCAGAAAAGCGATAAGATTTATGGATAAGGAAACCAACAAGATAGCATCAAGTTCGTCAGACATCAACCAATCCTCCGTCCAGCTTTCCTCCGCCTCGGATGCTCTGGCTCAGGGAGCGGCCGAGCAGGCTGCCTCTCTTGAGGAGATTGCCTCATCTATGGAGGAGGTTGACTCGATGGTTAAGCAGACTGCCGATAATGCCAATCAGGCAAATATCACGGCAGAGGAGACAGCAGGTGCTGCAGAAGAAGGAAGGAAACTGGTCTCGAATCTTATGGACTCTGCAAACAGCATAAAAGAGACATCCAATAAGACTGCAAAGATAATCAAGACAATTGATGAGATAGCATTCCAGACAAACCTGCTTGCTCTGAATGCTGCAGTGGAAGCAGCAAGAGCCGGAGAAGCAGGAGCAGGCTTTGCAGTGGTGGCTGAGGAGGTAAGAAACCTTGCAGCCAAATCAGCTGAGGCGGCAAAGAATACCGCAGAACTGATACAGGAATCGATAGATCAGGGAGCAAGAGGTGTTCAGGCATCAGGTACGGTGGCAAAAGCAATAGAGAAGGTGGTAAGCAGATCCGAGAAGGCAAAGACCCTGACAAATGAGATAGCCGAAGCCGCAGCCGAGCAGACAAAAGGGATAGGTCAGATCAATCAGGGAATAACTCAGCTCAATACCGTGACTCAGCAGAACTCTGCGGCATCCGAAGAGATTGCCGCATCGGCAAAAGAGATGACATCTCAGGCTGACAATCTTACAACGGTTGCAGGAAGGCTTGCAGAGCTCTTGGGTGTTAAACTGAATATAACTGCTTCGGCCTCACACGGAAACGGAGATAACCGAAACAACAGACTTATGAGACCGCCCTCGGCACCCAAAGCCATTCTCAAGCGGCCATCAGATGTCATTCCGCTGACAGAAACCGAGCTGAAGAACTTCTAAGAAGGGATAAGTGAAGCAGTCTTATGCTATTGCTTCTGCAGCGATACAAAGCAGCCGAATGGTTTCAGCAGGCCGGACAAGGCAGAAAAGGACTTGCACTGAAGAATCCGAAGCTGAGGACAGGAAAGAACTTTAAGCTCTTGAAGATAAGGAGGATCAGATGAAAAAGTATGTAATATATAAGGTATCGGATAATCTCTATGGTATGCCCGTAGGTATAATACGGGATATGGTTGTACTGCCCCATGTTACTCCTGTTCCGCAGGCAGACTATTTCATAAGGGGTATAATCAATCTCAGAGGGAAGGTAATTCCCGTAATAGATTTCAGAAAACGGCTTGGAATAAAGAGCCTGTATGATGAGAATATAGAGCTTGTCGACCGACTCAGGCAGCGGGAGGCGGAGCATCGTGAATGGATAGACGAACTTGAGGCAAGCGTAAGAGAAGACAGAGAGTTTAAACTGGAAAAAGACCCTCACAGATGCAGATTCGGAAGGTGGTTTGACGGCTTTCATACCGATGATCTTAACCTGAGAGGACTGCTCAATCAGTTCAAATCTCCTCATGAGACAATCCATAGTCTTGCAGCAGAAGTCATCCTCAAAAGAAGCGAGGGGAAAACCGACGAAGCATTGGATATAATAGTCGACGCTAAATCGGGAGTTCTGAATCTGATGATCGAACTGTTCAGAAAGACTTATGATCTCCTTGAGAAAGAGTTCAAAGAGCTTGCAATTGTCATTGAGCTGGAGAGCGGACTGCAGGGAATCATCGTAGATAAGATTGTCTCCATTCAGAACATAGACAGCAAGAATATAAAATCCACCGAAGGACTCAGTCTCGGCAAGGCATCCGAGCTTACCGACAAGATTGCAGAGCTTGGTGATGATCTCATCATGCTTGTTGATCCGGGAAGGATTGCGGAAGATCTAAAGATGAGACATCTTTAGAATGGCAGTTATATCTTTTCTGATGTGCTGTTTGACACAATACTTATAACTTTCTTTTAAAAATAAAATTAGCACAAAATTTCATAAACAGTTAGATCGATTCTTATTTGAATTTTTAAAAAAACTAATCTTTCTTGTGGTAATTTCTTCTGTCAATACGGTATACGCTTCCTTTATAGTCTTTTGCATGCGCCTTAATTTTGGTTACAGCTGAACTTATCTCTCCATAATGATGAAACCATTTCCGATTTATTGTAATACCTATGGATATTGTAAGGAGAGAAAATCTTTTTTCTTTCCCGCCTCTCGTATGAGAAATTATATGTCCCCTTTCTGTATCCTCGGCATCATAAAAAGATGGAATAATCTTATCGAAATTTCTCACAATTTCATCCGATATTATCCCTACCTTTTCCGATGCAACCATAAATACAAAATCATCGCCTCCGATATGTCCCACAAAACCGTGTTTAGGATCATAGGACTTTACTATATTGGTTATCAGACGACCTGTCATACGGATGATTTCATCGCCTCTTGTAAAACCGTATCTGTCATTATATGGTTTAAAATTATCAAGATCTGCATAAGCAAGGGCAAACTGTATAGAATTATCCAGCCTGTTCTGAACCTCTTTTATAATGGGTGTATTTCCGGGAAGCATAGTCAAAGGGTTTATTTCGACAATCCTGCAAGCGCGCCGGATAGATAATGCAACTCTCATAAGAAAATTATTCCTGTCAATCGGTTTGAATATGAAATCATCTACAGGATAGTCATCCCACCTGTCTATAAATTCTTCTTTTTCAAGAAGTATAATAATCGGAAGATGACTGAAGATAGGATCGTCCCTAATTATCTTAACATAGTTTTTGAGACTTATGCCGTTATCCATTATAAGCAGCGATGGAGGAGCATTATAAATTCTGCCTATAAGTCCTTCGGTGGATGTCAGTATAGTCACATCAAACTTGCCTAAATCTTTGAGATATTTAAGAATGCTGCTGCCGGTCAGTTCATTGTCCGATATAACAACTATAGATTCCATCAGAATATAGAAGTCTCTTGACTCAATATTGCTTCTTCGATTTCCATAAATATTCCCTTCAAATCTTCTCCTGTAAGAGCTAAAGTATCCCATGCGGTCTGCTCAATCCGATGGGCAAACGGATCACCGCTGAAACCAAACCCCATCATTTTTATTATTGTATCTGAAAGGTGCACGATCGCAATTGTCATAGATGGGCGCTTTGCCGAGGGATTGTGATGATACTCAATCGAGTTAACAAGGCTAAGAGGAAAACGCCACTTTCTCGCAAGCCAGCTTCCCGCTTCTGCATGATTTACACCAATAATATCCTCCTCGGCTTCTACAATATAGATATCCCTCTCTTTGGCAACAGCTATAACATTCTTATAAAGCTCAGGATAACATATGCCAAGGGCAACTTTTCCTATGTCATGGATTAGACCTGCAACCGACGCATCCTCGATCTCTTTTATTCCGACCTTTGCTGCAATGACCTTTGCCGCCACAGCAGTGCCTATTGAATGTTCCCAAAGTCCGATCATAGTCTTCTGCATCATGTCAAACATGGATATTCCAAGAAGCATACCTTTTAAAGCACCGAGTCCTATAAGCATTACAGCCTGACTGATTGATGAAATTCTTCCGGGAAAACCGTATATCGGCGAATTTATTATCTTAAGTACCCTTGCCGAAAGAGCCTGATCACGGCTTATAAATTCTGCAATCTTCTTTAACGAGATATCCTCAGAACCGATTACTTTTAGTATCTTGGTTACAACCGGTGGAATTGTGGGCAGCGAACTTAGTCTTTCTACTTTCTTTTTGATATCTGCGTATGACGGTTTATTCATAAAGCGAATTTATATATTCCGTAAAATCCTTTTTTATTTCATTCATCAGAGGGTTATTTGAAATCTTTGAGAAAGCGATGTCGGCAATGCCGAGATACCTTTCTCTTGACAACCTGGGCTCTGATTTTCCCTCAACATAAACTGAGTCGATATCAAGTGAGTTGAACTTCTCAATAATAGGTATCGTCAGTTTCATTCCTTCTCCGTAAAGTATCATTCCGGAGGCATTTTCTACTGCCCTTGCAAGTCTCATATCGGGCTTTGCATTTTTAATATCTATCAGTTTCATCTGAAATGACCTCCGAAATCAAACTGCGAACGCTATATTCTCTGCATTCATATGCAGCATTATACGATGATGAATTGATGTTGCAATACCAAAAACGATTATGTTAATTATTGCTAACAATCTTTTTATTTGATTCCTTTATTTCGATTCTATCCTTCATTGTATCGAACAGCCTTTTTTGTCCGTTTATTATAAAAAGAATGATTTAAATATTCGCATAGTCCGATTCGCTTGCGAACGACTAAAAGCTTCCCGATTGCAAACGATATCCGCATTGTGCAGCGATTTCATAATTACCGGCGATAAAGATATTGCCAAAGCTCTGTTTTCTGCCTATAACATAGTTGATGTAGAAGATGCAATCAGGAGACTGTCATAGATATAGAGATCTCAGCAAGAAAAGGTTGATTTGAGGCGGACAAGGAGGTATCGCATGAAAACAAAAAGGTTATTTGTTTCATTGGCCGTATTATTAATTTTTGCCAATTCGGCGGCAGCCAAGGATATTGCTCAAAACAGATATTCAACAATATCAACTTCGTTTTATCTGTCAAAAACGGTAAATAGCGATAAAGTCAAAGCGGATTTCAAAGTATACGCAGAAGGCGACAATTATAATATGGCTCTGCGGCGTTTAACAAAGATAAACAATAACTTTCTGTTTTTTCTTAAAAAACTATTTCCCAAACAAGATATTAAAACAAGAAATGCCTACGGATACTCTAAAACGGCAGTTATTTTTGTTTCTATAGACAGCAAAAAAATAGACAAGATTACATCCGTGCTGAAATATATAGCAAACAAAGATTTTCAATATAAAACAGGTATCAAACCAATAAATATAAGATTTATTGTGTCAGATCGATTGAAACAAGCTGTTAAGGCGGTATTATTCAAAAAAGCATTAAATAAAGCAAAAATGAAACTAATTGTAGTCAACAAAATTTTAGGCGGAGGATACTTAATAAGTAATCTTCAGGTAGGATTTAGTCCGGTGTATCCGGTTTCATATGCTTTGGCAAATAGTGCAAAAACATTATATCGAGCAGGACAGACAAGATATAACAATCAAAATATGCAGTTATCACCTGGTACCGCAAAAATCAAGGTTAATATAGAACTACAAATGTCAAAAAAAATGCAGGAGAAATAATGAAACATCTGTATAATAAGGATAATTTTAAGCGTATATATCTGCAGAGGTTAGCACAAACGACATTAAAAGTTTGTGATTTTTGACTATATACAAAAAAGGAGATAGAAATGGAAAGTTTTGAACCATCAGGCAAAAGAGGCATTGTTTTACATTTGTCACACGGGAAGGAGAAATTATGAGTTCATATAATATTAGTCGGGGGAAATTTCTGCCGGCTCTTATAATCGCCGGACTTTTTGTCATAGGACTTTCATCCTCGGCACGGGCTTGGGAACCCAAGCTCCCCAATGGTGTCCAGGGTCCCGCTTCCTGGTATACAAACGGCAAGGGAGGCCGCTATTTTGCGCCGATCATTCAGGGCAGGCTGCCGGGTCCGACCTCCGGTATCGTCAGGACGGATTCCAGCTGCGCACCGGACAGTCAGGGTCTCAGCCACTGTTACAATAAAATTGAGCTGCTGTCAGGCGGAACCATTACCATTCAAGACACGCACAAAATGAGCAACTTTCACTGTCTGCGTCCCGGCGAACAAGTTACAGTGCGACCCAACGGTTCTCCGTCCTGGGTAATTGTGCAAACCGGTCACTAACGATTAGACCTAACTGTTGTTGACAGCAGAACCAACTAATCTTAAAAAACAAAGTCATAGAATGGTTGAAGGAGATTGCTGCATGGTTTCTATGATTTCTCTTGATGCCAAGGCAGCATAATATAGTGTAATGAATAAAGCTATGCGTGTCATTGCGTACACGACAAATGGAGATTTTATGCAGAATAATAAATCGAACGGTAATAAAATAAAAACAGGCATACTAACATTTATTCAGCTGCTGCCGGTTTTATTCAGTATGCTTCTGCTGGCAGCTCATTTCTTAAGGGCGGATATTATTCCTCTTGTAATATTATTTCTTCTGCTGCCGATAGGGCTTTTTATACGAAAGACTGTTATTGCAAGAATTTTTCAGATTATTTTAATACTCGGCTCAATTGAATGGATACGGACAACTTTTCTATTAGTTGCAATTCGGGAACAGGAAGGCCAACCATGGACAAAGTTGGTTGTCATTTTAGCTTCGGTTGCCTTCTTCACATTTGCATCGTTATTTGTATTTTTTCTAAAAAACCTAAAAACAAGATACGGTCTGAATAAATCACGATGAAATGTCTGACATTGCTTACGAATGCATCATCCAGCCGTCATTTGTAAGCAATGTTATTAAAATGTATATGAGATTTTCAATGTACACTATAGGCAGGCATGTTTATTATATTTTTTAACTCGCCTTATGAGACCAGTGCGCAATGAACATATCCGCAGCGAAAAGAGAAGACGTCAGGTGAGTTATTAACAGATGCTCCGCTTTTCTGTTCAATACAATCAGTTTCATCCGGCTTTTTCGGCATTTGTCAACTTTCTCCTGAATTTCTTTCTCTATCTTTTATCTTGCTCCCGTCAATTGCAGCAGTCTTGAATGCAAGCAGGTTAAGCTTATGACAAAGCTTAAGAAATTTTTTGAAAAGATTCTCTAAAGCTCTTTTATTGTCTTTACGAAAATCTGCAATTGTTTTAAAATCCGGTGCAAGATTTTCCGTTAATCATATAAGCTTTTTGTTCTTGAGGGGTATTTCTTTTTTTCAAGTGACTCTTGGTTTTTGATTGATCAAAAAAACTTTACTTCTTTGAATTTAACATTCAGGACAGTTGACAATCATAATTTTGTCATTATAATGTTCATTAATGAACAAAATAATAGCATTATCATTATCGGTCGAAACTAAAATGTGGATACAGCTAAAAAAGGTCTATCAGTTTGAAAGGTGCAAAATCCGCAAAATCCTCAACGCACACCATTTGACTAAAAGTCATTTTGACGTACTGCTTAAACTCTATATGAGCCGTCTTCCCCTAAAGCAGCAGGAGCTTGCCGACTCACTATTTTTAGCCAAAAGCAATATATCTATGGTCTCTTCAGAGTTAGAAAAAAGAATGCTTGTGGAAAAAAAAGATAAAACCCTGTTTTTAAGCAAAGAAGGCAATACGGAAGTGGAATCTTTGCTGGTAAAGTTTCAAGACGAATTCAAAAAACAGTTTGATGTTTTGAGCCCGTTGGAACTGGAATTTTTGGATAAACTGCTCAATAAATTAAGTTCATCATTGAACATAGGAGGTAATCATGTCTGATTTCGAAAGCAATATCAAAAAGATTTGGCGTTTTACAGACAGTCTCCTTGACAGCAGGAATGAATATATAAATACCGCTATGAATGATCTGGGATTTTGCAAATATGATTGCGCCAGAGAGGTGGATCATAATATCAGTCAATTGAGACTGTTTCCAAGAATAAAAAAAATTATAGAAGGGAAAAAGCCGATAGGAAATGTGGCTGTGATGCTTCCATATGATGGATCGGCATGGCTTAATGTTGTGATACTCTCTGTCTGGATTGCGGGCAATAAAGTTCATGTAAAATTTTCGAGCAAAGGAAGCGAAATTTCGCATCTGACCGAAAGATTATACAAACCGATATTCGGCGATGAAATACGATTTTCGTATGAACCCGGGAAAAAATTTCTTCAGAATGCTCTCAATGATAACCACACTAATGCCATAATCGTTTTTGGTTCCGATCAAAATATTCTATCATATAGGGAAAGCGTCATGAAAAGCGGGAAAAAACTTGTTTTTGAGGGACCCGGAAACGATCCGTTTGTAGTGTTTGATGATGCTCCTTTGGATGATGCAATAGATGATCTGATCCAGGCCAAATATGGCTATTCCGGTCAAACTTGCACTGCTCCGGAAAGAATACTGGTTCAAAAAGGAATCTATAATACTTTTGTTAATGAGTTTATAGGGCAAACCGAAGAAGTGGATAATGAAACCGACCCCGGAAAACTTAAAATTGTTCCCGTTGCCAGTGACTTTGTAGTTGAAAAATTAAAAAAGATAATAAAAGATGCCCGGGAGAAAAATGGAAAAATTGTCTACGGCGGCAGAATAGAAGGAAATATGGTGCAGCCTACCATAATCACAGATGCAGATCCTTCGATGCTCGGCATGAAAGATGAAATATTTGGCCCTGTCAGCATGATAATGCCGTTTTCCGATGAGCAGGATGCATACAAGATAGCTATTGACAATAGATATTGTCTGCGAGCCTCGATCTGGGGAGGGCGAAATGCATGGAAACTTTCTGAACATTTAAAGGGAGAAAGATATGCGCATGAAGTAGATGATTTTGTGTTTGGAAAATTCGGCACAACAAGCTACAACAAACCGAGAAGGGAAAGCTGGCGCGGCGCACTGGTTACAAGACCGATCGGAGGATATGGATTTTCAGGGTGGATATGGGAAACAAAAGCCGGAAAATTTGTCACAAAACAGGGACCGAAACTTTTGAGTCTCGAAACAACGGTTTAAAATCGATTTTATTCTTAAGGGTACTTATATTAATTCTGAGTATTTCAGAACGAGAGTCCGAATTAGCCTCGTCAAGACATAAATTGCAGGCAGCAGGACTATTGTCAAAGTTTGCAACACAGGTAAGAGGAATTTAGAACTCAGAATAATTGTTGATGGATTGATAAAGTTGTTCTCAACTGTCCTTATAATTTTTTGTATGAAATAAATAAACGAAAAAGACGGGTATCTGTTAAATCAGGTCTTTACAGTCTGTTGAAAAATCCTTAATTGTTAATCCAGAAATCAAAAGGCATGTTATAATGTGCCTTTATTATCAACGCTTCTTGAGATTGCTTCATCAGTTAATTTCCCGCAATAACATTTATCAACAGACTGTTTAGAGTCTGCCCGAAAACTTCATCTTATTGCCTTTAACCGTTAAAGCGGTATAATAACAGTGGTTTTGATGATTGAAATAACTATTATACTTAAGGAGTTATCTTGAAATGATGGGAAAGAAAATCAGGCAATCTCCGCTAATCTGCTGCATAGACAGAAAGAAAGCTATAAAAAGGCGAAGATGTATTTAGAGTGCATACAGATATTTTATAGGTTTAAGTTAGGATAATTATGCGTCTGATTGCTCCATATTCTCCGGAAAAACGAATATCCGTAAAATGACAACTAAAATGAAATTTAAATTATTCAAATGACAGTCGCCCAAAACATAAAAAGAACAATAGAATTTACAAAAGATAGGAAAAAACATAGAAATTTTGAATTATTTCAATGACCTGAGAAAAGTTTACAGATTATAACGATAGAAAACCGACAACTGACAAATTCTAAGCAGGAAATAATTCAAAAATCAAAGCTGAGCCGCAACTAAATATAATAAGGATATATGTAATGAAAAATGAAAATCTTTTAAATGAGAACAGATTGGTAAGCAGAAATGATTGCATCAAATTTGGTTTGGATCAATCGGAATATGACCTTCTAAAAAAAAAGCTAAATAGAACTCCCAACGAGCTTGAGGTAAAATTAGCTGCAGGGCTCTGGAGCGAACATTGCAGCTATAAAAGTTCCAGACTGTTTTTGAAGCGATTTCCGACAACAGGAAAAGATGTTATCTACGGTCCAGGTGAAAACGCAGGAGTTGTATCCATATCTGACAGATATGCCGTGGTCTTTAAGATGGAGTCTCACAATCATCCCTCATTTATTGAGCCGTATCAGGGGGCAGCAACAGGAGTAGGAGGGATCCTGCGTGATATTTTTACTATGGGAGCAAGACCTGTTCTTTCTCTTGATGCATTATGGTTCGGCAGCATTACCAACAAAAAAACAGCATATTTGGTTGATGGAGTTGTACGCGGTATAGGTGATTACGGCAACTGTATGGGAATCCCTACCCTCGGAGGAAAAACCGGATTTGCAGAATGTTACAACGGAAACAACCTTGTTAACGCTTTTAGTCTTGGAATTGTCAAAAAAAATGAAATATTCACCGGTGCCGCTCCGGCCGGCGATTCGGTGATCTATGTTGGAAGCAAAACAGGCAGAGACGGATTAGGCGGTGCAGCTATGGCATCGGCGGTTTTTGATGAATCAACCGAGGCAAAACGCCCTACTGTTCAAGTTGGAGATCCGTTCACTGAAAAACTGCTGCTTGAAGCCTGTCTGGAACTTTTCAAAACAGGTTCGGTATCCGGCATGCAGGATATGGGAGCAGCCGGACTTGCTTCAAGTTCTTTTGAAATGGCCGACAGATCCAACACGGGAATGATTCTCGATCTTGATAAAATTCCGTTAAGACAGCCGCTTTCCGCTTCCGAGATAATGCTTTCGGAATCGCAGGAACGAATGCTTGTAATCGCAAAAAAAGGCAAAGAAAAGGCTGTGTTCGATATATTTAAAAAATGGCAGTTAGATGCAGTCGAAATTGGAAAAGTAACTGCCGAACCGATGATGGTTCTAAAGAAATCCGACACCGTATTCAAAATTCCCGCCAAGCTGTTCTCTTCGGATGCGCCTGTTTATAAAAAAAAGATCTGCAAACCTAAACAGAAAAGCTTCAATATAGAACTTGACAGAAATATAGATACAAAACGGATAATTCTTAAGCTGATTACAAATCCGAATATTGCAGACAAAACATGGATAATGAGTCAATATGACCAGAGCATAAGAGGCGACACGCTTGAGGCCGGTTATGGTGCAGCTTTGATCCGGGTAAAAGATGATGATGTTGCAATTGCAGCAACTGTTGTAGGCAAAAGCAACATAACGGCTGCCGACCCTCGCTACGGAGCAGAGAGAACGGTGCTGGAAGCGGCCTGCAATCTTGCCGTAACAGGCGCAACTCCGATTGCTCTGACGGATTGTCTCAATTTCGGCAGCCCGGACAAAGCTGAAATATTATACGATTTTTCAGAATCAATAGAGGGAATTTCCATAGCAGCCGAGAAACTCGGCACTCCTGTAGTCAGCGGAAATGTCAGCTTTTATAATGAAACCGAAGGAAAAGCGATATGGCCTACTCCGGTCATAGGAATGGTGGGCACAAGAAAACCGTCAGGAAAACCTGATTTTTCAGTGAGCGATTCCGATGATCTCTACCTGGTCGGCAAACCCGAAATGCTTCTCTCATGTTCGGCTTACAGCTGGCTTATTAAGAATGATCCATTTTACGACTTTCCCTCAATGCCGAAAATAGACTGGATTGAGTCAATTAAGACAATAAAAGTCATATCAGATATGGTAAAAAACGGCAGATTAAACTATGCAGCCGATATTTCTCTCGGAGGTCTTGCCGTAGCAATTGTTAAGACTGCCATAAGATTTGATATTGGGTTTAAGCTGCTTATGCCTGAGAAATTTTCAGATCCGGAATATCTGTTTTCAGAATCTCCGGCAAGCTTTATTGTGACAGCCGATGATGCAATACTTAGCGAATTCAAGAAACGCAGTATCGAACATTACAAAATCGGAAGCTTTACCGGCAGCAGAATCATAATGAATAATCTCGATATTTCCGTTAGTGACATAAGGTCGCTTTATGAAAGAAGCTTTTCAAGAAATCTCAACCTTGAATAGCAAAACAAGACTTTACATAATAAGTCTGGGGTGTCCCAAAAATAGAGTTGACTCCGAATATATTGCCTCAAATTTCACTCACTCTGAGATAAATATTGTGGATAAACCGGAAAAAGCCGATCTTATAATGATAAACAGCTGTGGATTTATCGAAGAAGCAGTATCGGAATCAATTGATGAAGTATTGAACGCTATAGAGATAAAAAAGGAAACAGGGGCAAAGGTTTTGGTTGCCGGATGCATGGTTTCCAGATACAAAGGCAAGATAGAACGTCAAATACCGGAGGTAGATTTCTGGTTTGATACAAAAGATATGCTTATTGAAAAGACTGCAGGCAGGCTTGTTTCCACGTTTCCGTACGGATATATCAAAATAGCCGACGGATGCGACCATAGATGCAGTTTTTGTACTATTCCTTCTTTCAAAGGAAAATTCAAATCTATTAGTGAGGATACGGTTCTCAGCCAGGCGCATCTTCTACTGTCTAAAGGAATAAAAGAACTGATAATTGTTGCTCAGGACTGCTCCTATTATGGACAAGATAATTCCACAAGTCTCTCGTCTCTGCTTAAAAAGATTGATGCCATTGACGGAAAATTCTGGATTAGGCCGCTCTATCTGTATCCTACTGAAATTACCGATGAACTTATCGATACAATAGCAGATTCAGGAAAGATTCTTCCATATTTCGATATGCCCGTTCAGCATGCCTCATCCCGATTATTGGCCGATATGAAAAGAGGCTACAATAAGCAGGATATCATAAATATTGTTTCAAAAATACGCTCGAAAATAACGAATGCGGCATTCAGAGGCACACTGATTGTCGGGTATCCGGGAGAAAAGGAGAGCGATATAATCGAGCTGAAACAATTTTTAGATGAGATAAAATTTGATAATATCGGAGTTTTCACCTATAGCGACGAAAATGACCTGGAAAATGATAAAAACAGGATAGCAAAACCGGCAAAAGAGGCAAGAAAGGCCGATATTATGCGCCATCAGCAAAAAAAATCCCATATGATAAACAAAGAGTTTGTGGGGAAAGTTGTAAGCTGTTTGGCTGACAATAAAAACATTGCCAGAGACTACAGAATGTCTCCTCAAATAGATGGAAAAATTCATTCATCCGGAATGACAGCCGGAAAATTTTATAATATAAAGATTCAAAAAGCTGATATTTATGATCTGTACGGCACAGTTATATGAGAATTGTTTCTTTTGATCTGGGCGGCACTAACTACAAGACAGCATTCTTTGAGAATAACAAACTTATCAAATTCGATCAGATAAAATCTTTATCGAATATGCCGCCGGCTGATACCCTCAATTACATCTCAGGTCAATCAAAAATATACAAAGCAGACGCTATCGGTGTAGCAGTAGCAGGAGCAGTAAAAAACGGCACTATCCTGCAATCCCCGAATTTTATAAAATTCGATGGTTTTTCGATTCAAAAACATGCAGAAAAGGTCACCGGCATTAGAACAATTGCTGAAAATGATGCAAACTGCGCAGCATGGGCAGCGCACACAATCCACAGAAAGAATCGACTCTTATTTATAACGCTTGGCACAGGCGTCGGAGGAGGAATCGTATATGATGGCAATTTGATATGCGGAGGAGTTTCGGCTGAATTCGGCCATATGACAATTCTGCCGTCAGGCCCGAGATGCCATTGCGGCAATAGAGGATGTCTTGAAGCAGTCATAGGAAAATGGGCAATCAGACGAGAGCTCGAGAAAATGGGTTATGATATTTCGATAAAGCAGTTCTTTAAAAATTCAGAGCAGGATATGCGTTTGAAAAAGCTTGTCCTGCGCATAGGAAATTATCTTGGAATAGCAATAGCATCCGCCTCAAATCTCTTTTCTCCGGAGCTGGTTCTGCTTGGCGGAAAAATCAGCTTGTCGTTTGATTATTTTTCCGCTGCAACGATAAGAAGCTTTTCTCACAGAGTCTTTGAGGTGTTAGAGAAAACGCCCATTGCAAGCTCTTCTATAGAACATGCTGAATTGATAGGAGCAAAATTACTCGCAGAAAAAATGCTTCTAAACATTGGAAAATGAAAAAACGAATCAAATTTCTCCTGCCTGTAGCAGTATTGATACTGTTTTTTTTCTTTTTTTATCACAATAGATCGAATAATGACAAAAGCCGCATTATAGATCTCCACAAATTAAGCATCCTTCCTGACAATAGTAAGAAAATAGAAAAAAGGTCGATCAAAATTGCAGTAGCTTCGATTCTGTCTCCGGAAGCCACTATTGAATCATACAAGCCGCTCATAAATTATATCGGTAAAAAGACCGGCAAACCGGCAATATTGATTCAAAGAAAAACATATCAGGAAATTAACGCTCTGATTGAAAATGGTTATGTAAGTCTAGGGTTCATATGTACAGGCGCCTATCTTTACGGCGACAGAAATAAAATGGAAATATTGGTAATACCTCAGATAAACGGCAAAACAACTTATCAAGCTTACATCATAACAAAAAAATCCTCAGGTATAAAATCGTTTTCAGCGCTTAGAGGAAAACGTTTCGCCTTCACAGACCCGATCTCAAACACAGGCCATATCTATCCGCTCTATCTGCTGCGAAAAATAGATGAAACACCAAATTCGTTTTTTAAAAAAACAATATTTACCTACAGTCATAACAGATCGATAAAAGCTGTATATAGCGGCATTGTCGATGCAGCTTCAGTTGACAGCATAGTGTTTAACGATTATGCTCAAAAACATCCTGAAATAAGAAAAGAGATAGTAATAATCAAGAAATCAGTCAAATTTCCGATTCCTCCGGTGGTAGTTCCTGAAAAATTAGACGAGAATTCAAAAAGAGAACTTCAGAAAATATTGATAAATATAAACAAAACCGATGCCGGCAAAAAGATTCTCAGAAATATCGGAATAGACAGATTTGTACTTCCTAAATCAGGTATGTATATGAAATTTATCAAGAGATATCAATAGTTGTGAAAAACAATTTTTATGCGGAATTGCTGAAGTTTCTTGGCAATGTTCCATTAAGATTCAAAATAATGGGAATGGTGATATTTACAGCCTTTTTAATCTCTACGATATCCATAATACAGGTGTATAAAACCACAGAAGAACAGGCCTCTTCATATTTAAGAGAGATCAGTCGGTCAACGGCAAATGAAATGGCAAACCTATCGGAAGATTATCTTTTGACAAACGATATCTATAAGTTAGACCGGATTTTTCAGGAAACCGTTCGTCTCAGACCCAATCTCAGATATCTGTTTGTAGTTGATAAATCCGGAGATGTGACAGCCAGTTCATTCAGTAAGGGTTTTCCCGAGGAATTGCTTAAAGTAAACAGGAATGTTAAAAAAACTAAAATCGATCTGATTAGAACGGATGAAGGCAAAATGCTGGATGCAGCCGCACCGATAATGCACGGCGATTTGGGAATAATACATGCGGGAGTGTCGTTTGCAAAATCAACAAGCAATATAAACAAACTCATAAAGTCGCTGATCGTTACGCTGCTTATTATAACAGCGGTAGGCGTTGTGTTGTCTCTGCTTTTGACATATATTATAACAGAACCTCTAAAGTATCTACTTGATGCTACAAAAGCTATAGGAAAAGGAAATTATGCAATAAAAACCTTAAAATCTGCTAACGATGAGATAGGAGAGCTGATTTTGGCATTTAATGATATGGCGCACAGACTTACGAAATCGGAAAAAGAACGCTCGGAAAGAGAAAATCAGAGGAAAATGCTGCTTAAAAAAATTATCGATGCTCAGGAAAATGAACGAAAGAGAGTAGCAAGGGACCTGCATGATAAAGTGGCTCAGACACTTGCATCCCTGATGATTGAATTCAAAATCATAGAAAATTCAAAGACAATAAATCCGGCAAATTTGACAAAAAAGATTAAGGAATTGAGAAGCACGATAACTCAGGAGCTTGATTCGCTGCATACACTTTGTTCAGATCTAAGGCCAAGCGTTATTGATGATTTGGGCTTTGTTCCTGCAATAGAGATGTTCAGGGATGAATTTGTCAAACGATACAAAATAGATTGTGATCTCAAGATTAACGGTGATATCGACAGCCATCTTGATAAAACTGCAAAAATAGCCGTTTATCGCATCATTCAGGAAGCACTGATCAATGTTGCAAGACATTCTTCCGCCGACAAAGTCAATCTAACATTAAGCTACTGCCGCAACTTATTAAAATGTACAATACAAGACAACGGAAAAGGATTTGATCTGTCTAAAAAACAAGATCTTACCGGAATCTACGGAATGAGAGAAAGAGCTGAAATGCTTAACGGAAGGCTTTCGCTTCACTCCGAAGCAGGCAAAGGAACAACAGTTTTGTTCGAAATTCCTTTGAAAGATATACCTCCTTTATGGAATAGCACAAAGCAGTCTGAGATTAAAAAATGAAACGATACAGCGTATTTATAGTTGATGATCATAAAATGCTTCTTTCGGGACTTACAATGATTCTTGAATCATCGGAAGATTTTACAGTCGCAGGAAGTGCAAGCAATGCCGAGGACGCAATTTCATGCATAAAAACAAAAATTCCCGATATTGTTCTGCTTGATATAACACTCGGCAAAACAAGTGGAATAGATTTGATTCCCAAACTTAAAGAGGTTTCTCATAATACAAAAATTATAATATTGACAATGTATGAAGATCAGCAGCATTTGAAAGCTGCAATCAAAGCCGGAGCATCAGGTTTTCTACCGAAAAAGGCAATGGACGATGATCTGTTTTATGCTATCAAAACCGTCGCAGAGGGAAAAGTCTATATATATCCGTCACTGCTTGGAGAATTTGTAAACTCTGCGCTGAAAAGCAAAGATGAACAGACTGTATCTAATAAAACCGCTCGATGGAACAGTTTAAGCAACAGAGAAAAAAATGTAATAATAGAAGTTGCACGCGGATATACAAATAAAGAAATATCGGAAAAAGTTTATCTGAGTGAAAAAACGGTTGCCACTTACAGGGCACGGGCAATGGCAAAGCTGGGGATTAAAAGCAGAGCTGAGTGCGTAAAAATAGTCAAAGATCATATCAAAAGCACCTCTATCAATCCATGAATGAATACAAAAGACATCTATATCTGGTGCAGAACTTGATACTGTTAATGCAAGGCGGCATTAACAGTAATGCCAGATTGCATTATGAGACCACTGCCGAGTAAATAGATTCACAGCTTTTTATGAGATTCTATTCTATATAAGCAAACTTCTAAAGAACTATCGGGTAAATCAAAAAAGCGAAATGTAAGTATACGAAAAATCTCATAAAGCCCGCAGGAAAGCCGAAGAATGACTTGCCATGTTTCTTTGTTCATAACGCATCTATATCTTTTTTTCTCCGTTTTTCAGGCAACTGCTTTGCATGAACGACATTCTTTTTAAGCAGTTTTTAAGGCGATCTTTAGTGTGCATTTCGCAAAATGTTGTCTAATTGATGCCTATTTGCATTAATGCAAAATTGATTTATTCTAAAAATATGAGCATTGCATTAGGCATAACTTTTATAAAGGAAATGGAACCGTAATTGCTAAATAATTACTGAGTAGAAAGAAAAAATGGGGGAATATATTGCTGAGAAAAATTTCCGATCCTGTTGATTTTGATTGCGGCGTTATAGTTTTAAAAGGTAATCATATAGTGTATTTCAATAATGTTGCAAAAAAATTATTGAGAGACTCGTATGTTGGAACGATAGAAGAGTTTTCTTTGAAAATGAAAAATTCGAATCAGCAATCTTTATCGTTGCAAAATCTAAAAATTTCCATACATAGCATAGAAACTTTTCAGATAATCGTATTTTCAAAAAACAAAACGGAGTTAATAAAAAAACTTACGTATGAAATAAACGAATTAGAAGCAATTATGGAATCTTCATTCGATGAGATATTTGTCACAGATGGTGACGGATACACATTGAAAATAAATAAGGCCGCAGAGGAAAACTATGGTATACCGCGAAACCGGGTTATAGGAAAACATGTCTCGGAATTAGAAAAAAGCGGATATTTCAATCCCTCATTTACGCTTAAGGCAATCAAGAAAAGACAGAGAGTTACAGGCATGCAGACAACGAACAAGGGTGAAACATTGATAGTTACAAGCAATCCGATAATAGATGAATCAACTGGCAAAATAGTAAGAGTTGTAACGAATTCGAGAAATATAACAGAACTTATGACTTTACAAAAAAAACTTCAAAATTCACAAAATATCATAGAGGTTTACCAAAATATCATATCCAACGCAAACCCTGAAGAAAAAGATTTTATAGCATCGGATAGTACCATGAAAATTGTTATGGAAACGGTAAAAAAGATTTCAAGCACAGAAGCTACAATATTATTGGAAGGTGAAACCGGGGTTGGCAAAAGCATGTTGGCAAAAAAAATACATCTGTTGAGTGCAAGACATAATAAACCGTTTATTACTATTAACTGCGCTGCAATACCTCAGGATCTTATGGAAGCAGAATTATTCGGATACGAAAGCGGATCTTTTACCGGTGCCAAGAATACAGGAAAAAAAGGACTGGTAGAATGCGCCAATGACGGAACTGTTTTTTTTGATGAAATAACAGAAATTCCGCTTCAAATACAAAATAAGCTTCTTGATGTAATACAGGAAAAACGTTTAAGAAGAATCGGATCAAACAAATATATCAGCCTTCGTCATCCAAACATAACTCTCCCTGCTTCGGGTTCCTTTCTTTGATCTTTGTTCCCGTTATTTTAATCTGAATGGCTTATTCTTTGGGTTGGCTTATTTTGATTAATTTGCGGCTTGGGGGGTTAGTTTAATTTGCTATACAACA
>CAJVZA010000030.1 GCA_913009315.1 uncultured Hippea sp. | reverse complement strand
GTATGTTTTAGTTTTTTTTTTTTTCAAGCAGAAGACGGCATACGAGATATATCAGTGTGACTGGAGTTCAGACGTGTGCTCTTCCGATCTAAGATTGCCCAATATAGCCTTCCCTGCGGGTTTTATGAGGTTTCCCATATACTTGCGTTTTGCTTCTTTGAATTAACCCGTTAGTCCTTCAGAAGTTTGCCTTGTCTATAGAAAACCTCATAAAAAGCTGTGAATGTGCTTATTGTTCAGCAGTCTTATTATGATATAAAAAGAGGAACATGCGGAACGAGACTCGGCATTAAAAGATGCGGCAACAGCAGTGAAATTGGAGGAAAAAACGTTGTCAGCAGAGTAACCGGCAATGAACATGTCAGTATAAATACAAGCTGCGGTTTTATAACTTTCTCAACAGGAACGTTGCCGATACGACAAGCCAGATAAAGTATCGGTGCCGTTGGCGGAGTTTTGTTGCCAAGTCCCAAATTCGTGCCTAAAATTGCCGCAAATTGTATGGGACTGACGCCAAGGTTATGTATGACAGGGCCTAAAACGATAGCCGATAAAAGAGTCCCGCTAAAATCATCCATAAGCATTCCAATCATTATCAAAAAACCGTTAATTAATAACAGTAAAAGAATCTTATTGCTTGTAATAGTTAAAAGTAAAGCGATTAGTTTGCCGGGAAGATTTTCCATAATAAATATCTTACTTAAAGCTAAAATAAAAAATACCATAAGCAAAATAACCCCGGTTGTTGTTACACCGAACACTGTTGAGCGCACAATATTTTTGATATTCAACTTTTTATAAACAAAAATACCTATTATTAGAGCATATATCGTAGCTATAGCGGCAGATTCAGTCGGCGTAAAAATTCCTCCAAAAATACCGCCCAACACAATAACAGGCATTAATACGGCAAAAATTCCACCACGCATATTAATATTAAATTTTTTGATTTTAACCTTTATACTTTCCTCGGGTAAAACCTTAATAGGATATTTTTTAACAATAATCGCATTTGCAATACTATACGCTACAAGAAGCATCAGACCTGGAACTACTGTACTTAAAAATACTACCGACACCGGCTGCCATGCTACCCAGGCATAGAGAATCATAGGCACACTCGGAGGTATAAGTTGTCCTTCAATGGAAGCAGCAGAAATCAGAGATGTAGCATAGCCTCTTGGATAACCTCTTTCAACCATTTTAGGAATCATTATGCTGCCTATAGCGGCAACAGCAGCACTGCTTGTTCCTGCTATGGCCCCGAAGAAAGCCGAACCGAAAATAGAAAGTGTTCCTAATCCGCTTTTTTTTCTACCTAAAAAAGGGTCAAAAAGACCTATTATGCGATCGGCAATCCCGCTGTCACTCGCTATACTCCCCATTAAAATAAAAAAAAGTACGGCCAGTATAGCGGTATTATTGATCCCATGAAATCCGTTAGCTATCAAAAATGACGCACTGATATGGTCTACCGTCATCATATAAAAAGTGGCTGCCATAAAGGCAAAAGGGACAGGCACACCCAAAAGAAGCGTAACCAGCAGAATTATAAAATCAATTGCAATGTGCATTTAGCGGCATCTATTAGATAATTGAGCAAATAAAGCACGCTTACCGAAAATTTGAAGAAAATTATCGATAAATTCTGCAAAAAAGTATATCGACATAAATACGGCACCGAAAAGAATGGCGCTCTGATAAAATATAAGAGGTATTCTTAAGGCTGGAGTTACTCCATGTTTCATAACGTTCCATGCTAAATAAGTATAGCTCCATTGAATCATCGTGACTGATAGAAAGGTTGTTATTGCGGACGCCAATGACTTTGATACTGCAAGCATCTTATCATTAAGGACAAGATGCATAATACTCACCTGAATATGGGATTTTTCGAATGCTCCATAAGCTGAAGCAATAAAATACAGCCATATTCCAATTAAAAGAACTAATTCGTTGATCCCGAAAATAGGTGTATTCAGTACATAGCGAAAAAAGACCTCAATAAAGATTAGAACAGCGCATGCATATGCTCCAATTACCATCAATAACCTAAGAAATCTAACTATCCCGCACCAGATTATTCCAAACATTATAATGTTTTCATTCTAAAGCAAGGGATGCGGTGCAGCTGCAAACCTGCACAAGTTACCTTCAAATAGTAGAAGTTGAAACATTCCGCACACTCCCTGCTTTAAAATTTTTTATACTATGAATCTTGGTGTTTAGACTATTTTGTTCCTAATAAATTTAGAGGACCGGCATGTTTTCTTACATCATTCATTACGGTTTTACCGACCATCTTATCCATTTGAGGCCACACAACAGCTCTGACTTTTTTTGCAAAGCTCTGAAGCTGCTTTTCGGAAGGAATAATAATCGTCATGCCGTAATCTTTCATTTTTTTCAAGAATAGCTTTGCTGATCTCTGAAAATCCGTCCAACGTTTTTGATCCATGTTTCTAGCAGCACTAACAATAGCCTGCTGATCATGTTTGGAAAGTTTTGCCCAATCTTTTGAATTTATAAATAGAGCATAGGGCTCCATAAAATCATTATATTGTATCCATACCTTTTGTACATCTCTGAACTGATATCCCTGATGCGGCGGTCCGCCGCTTTCACCTTGCACGACTCCCTTACTAATAGCACTATAGGCCTCATTATAGGGAATAGTAGTCGGCACATAACCCAAAGCTTTCCATGTTAGTTCAGTAGCTTTAAGAGGCATAACTCTAAGTTTCATCCCATTCGGCTTCATACTTTGCCAACCTTTGGGAATTTCCGATATAGTCATACCTGCCCAGCCTGATGGATAGAATGAAATTAATTTAATATTTTCTTCTTTTAACATAGGACTGACCAAACGATAAATCCATCCGCCGATCGCATACCCTTTTTTAGCTTCTTCCGTATCGGTAAACATATAAGGCACATAGTAAGCAACATTTAATCTCGGATCATAGGTTGGCGCTATCGGCTGAAGAGCCATCTCTACGCTGCCCTGCATCACATAAGAATATATATCTACCCAATCTCCTAATACACCTCCGGAATATACTTTAATGTCAACGCGGTTATCGGTTGCCTTCTTAACCTCTTTTGCAAAAGCCTTTGCCATAATATCAGTGGGTCCGCCTACCGGCATAACCTGAGAGAGTCGCCACTTGAAATGGTAGTTCTGTGATACGTTTTTACCGGCAATTGCTTGGGTGCTAAGTCCAAGAGTTAAAAATACACCCAGAATAAACGACATAAATAATCCCCAAAATCTTTTCACCATAATGCCCCCTTTTGTTAATATTTTTCTAATTTTTCCCCTCAACTCTCATATCATAAATATAACCCGGCTATTCTGTTAATTATATATTAGATCTTAAATAATCGTAAAATATTAATCAACCATTGTTTATGATACTATGCTGAGCATCATTGTCAAGGCATATTTAAAAAAAGTTTAAGACGCATTCTCCTATGTTTATTGTGCGGCGGTTTTATAATTTTTATCAGTTACTTTATTATCTTTCATTTTAATATCATTCATAACCTATTTGTTATCAGTGTATCAGCATACCGATAATTCATCTTTTCGTATACCATTTGTATAATCTTTCAATGCCCTTTTCCAGATCCACTTTGTGATGCCAGCCCAAAGAGTGCAGTTTAGAGAAATCAGTCGGTTTCTTCACTGTATCGTCCGGTATGGAGTTTTTCAACAGATTCTTGAGATATGACCCCGATGTTGCTAAGATTCTATCATCAACTTTTCATCAAGAATTTTTGCAGCGCAAAATTTTCCGCACATTGTGCAGCTCTTTGGATCCGAAGGAGGATATTTCTCCCTCGCATAGGCTACTGCATCCGGATCAATTGCCAGCTTCTGCATCATATTCCAATCGCTGCTTTTTCTGGCGATAGACATTTTTTTATCCCACTCTTTTGCCCCGTTTATCCCTTTGACTATATCACCCGCATGAGCGGCTATTTTAGAGGCAATCACGCCCATTTTGACATCGCTTATCTCCGGCAGATTCAAATGTTCGGCAGGAGTTACATAACACAGAAAATCAGCGCCGTAAGCAGCAATCAGCGCCCCTCCGATTGCAGCTGTGATATGATCATATCCCGGAGCAATATCGGTAACAAGCGGGCCTAATACATAAAACGGAGCTCCATCGCACAACGATTTCTCCATTTTCAGATTGGGTAAGATATGATCTATGGGAATGTGGCCGGGACCCTCTATCATACTTTGCACGCCATAGTCCAGGGCGCGATTATGCAGTCTGCCCAATGTTATAAGCTCCTCTATCTGACATCTGTCTGAAGCATCGTCAATGGCACCCGGGCGAAATGCATCTCCGAGAGATAGCGTTGCATCATATCGCTTTGTAAGTTCAAGCAGTCTGTCAAAATTCTCATACAGCGGATTTTCTCTTTTGTTTGCTATCATCCATTTAGCCAGCAAAGATCCGCCTTTGCTCACGACTCCCTGAATTCTTTCCGATGTCCTTTCCGTATCGATGGTATGCCAGGTGACGCCGCAATGTATCGTCAAATAATCGACACCGCTTTCAAGATGTCTTTCAATAACATCAAAAAGCAGATCCTCGCTCATCAGATCAATCGTCCCTTCCGACTCGGCAATTTCACTTGCAGCCTGATATATGGGCACAGTGCCGATCACGACATTAGCCGCCTTCATGATTTTTCTTCTTGCCAAATCCAAATCACCTCCGGTAGAAAGATCCATAATTGTATCAGCGCCCGCCTTTATGGCAACAATTGCTTTTTTTATTTCAAGATCAATATCGGAAATATCACTGGAGGTTCCGATGTTTGCATTTACTTTCGTCGCAAGACTTTTCCCGACGGCAACCGGTTCAACATTATGCGTATTATTTTTTAAAATAACGGTATGCCCTTTAGCAATATCCTGCGAAATCAGTTCCGGATCGACGCCTTCTCTAACGGCAATCTTTTTAACATTATCGCTTATGATTCCATTTTTAGCTAACTCAATTTCTGTCAACTATCCTCCTTAAATGACCCCATTCGGCTGTAATTATCAAATGCAGTATGAACCTTTTTTTCAATTAGCAGCATCTGCCGCAAAACGATTCAAATTCGCGCATTCCCGCCCAGACCCCCGCAGAGGCCGAACAGGAGATAGAAAAACCTGTTTCATATTTTCCTTAGATAGTATATACTAATATTTGTAATTTATACAGACTTTTCAAGACAAAAAAGTAAAAAGAGTTATGCCGTACGCAAATCAAATCATTAAACTTCAAAATACATTATATACAGAGGGAAGTGCAAATACCGCCTTATGTATCTGCTTGTTGTAATATTTCAGAGGCAGTGAAACTGCAGAAAATCGTTTCTCATCAAAATCTATCAGAGGATCATACATTTTTGAGGCCAGACAAAACGACCATACGCCGGCAGGATATGTAGGAATAAAAGCCAGATAGACTCTTACAATCGGGAAACTTTTTTTCAAATTTTTATATATCACTTTCGTTGCGTCAATATCATAAAACGGCGTTTCAGATTGGACCGTTAAAATACCTGTATCAGTCAAAGAGTTATAGATATCGTTATAAAATTTTTCGCTGAACAAACCTTCTGCGGGTCCGAACGGATCAGTGGAATCGACAGTAACTATATCATATTTGCTCTCGGAATTCTCTATAAATTTGATTCCGTCATCAATGATAAGCTTCGTTCTTCTGTCGTTATATCCACTTGCTATTTCAGGAAAAAATCGCTTAGAGACATTTACAACATCCTCATCTATTTCAACCTCGGTAATCTTTTCAATCTCAGGATGAAGTGCCACACGGCTTACAGTACCCCCATCTCCTCCGCCTATCACAAGATAACTTTTAGGATTTTTATGAGTAAACAGCGGAATCTGAGTAATCATTTCATGATAAACAAACTCGTCTTTTTGAGTAAGCATTACAAGACCGTCAAGAAGCATCACTCTTCCAAACTCAGGCGTCTCCAATATATCAATTCTCTGATATTTGCTCCGGCCGCTGTATAATGTTTTGTTGACCTTAAATGTTATTCCGCAATTATTTGTATGCTTCTCGGTAAACCAAATTTCAGGTGATTCCGGCGGCAGAAACTTGTCTTCTTTTATCTTTGTCATCTTATTCTCCTTTTAGTTGAAATTTCCCTCAAATCAATAACTTTCGAGGGTTTCGCAGGAACAAAACTATCATCTTCTGCGATAATATCAACATGTTTTGCATAAATTCTCTTTATTTTTGTTATATCATTTAGCGGAGCTTCTCCTGAAAAATTAACACTTGTAGCTGTTATAGGCGCACCGACAGCCCTGATCAATTCCAGCAATTCTCTGTTGCGCGGAACCCTGAATGCAGCACTTCTGCCATCTGAAATCCACCATGGCAAACATATTTTTGTGTTTATAATCAAAGTAAACGGTCCGGGCCAATATCGCTCCAATTCCTCTTTCAACCCGCCTAAATCCGCAAATTCATCAATCCATTTAAAATCAGACAAAATCAGCAGCGGCTTATCTTTTTTACGCTTTTTTATCCTGAATATTTTTGAATTATTCGGACTATTCCAGATAGTTCCGATGCCGTAAATAGTATCGGTTGGGAAAATAGCAACTTTACCTCTTCTCATCGCACCTGCTACATCAAGACGATGTTTCTTATAATCCAGTATCATATCCAAAATTCCATTTTCATCTGCCGCTGTCAGTTTTTAAGAAGCTTCTCTGCATATCGTCTGGCCTCCTCGGATGAACTCTCAGTGCTTATTAATGAGGCAAGCTCACCGACTCTCTGCTGCATAGACAGACTTCTGATTGTCGTAACGGCTTGATTGTCAATCGTAAGCTTACTCACTTTGCAATGAATATCGGCAACAGCAGCTATCTGAGGTTTGTGAGTAATAATAACAATCTGGCAATGCTGCGAAATTAATCTAAGAATCGAAGCTATCTTTTGAGTTGTGCTGCCGCTCGTTCCTTCATCAATCTCATCTAAAATCAGGATCTTGTTTTTATTCTTAATTGTCAATAAACTTAGTAAAATTCTGCTCTTTTCACCCCCCGATGCAACCAGGTTTATCTCCTGAGGCACTATTTGGGGGTTGGATGAAAAAAGAAGGCTTATCTTATCGGTTCCAAACCTGTTCGGGTCGGTTTTCTCAAAATGAAAACGGATAGAACAATCTATACCGAGACCCTTCAGTGCTTCGCTTAATCTTTTTTCTATATCTAAGGCAGCCCTCAAACGTCTGTCATGTATATCACCGGCAAGCCCGACAATCTTATTATGCAGCTGATTGATATCTTGCTTCATATCGGAAAGCTCCGCACAATTCTCATCATATTTTCTGACAAATTTCTCCATATCGGTTAGATTATCCATGACCTCATCAAGCGGCTGCTGCATCCTGAATTCAAGCATCCGGAGGTCGCTCAAACGCTTTTTTATTTTCTCAAGTTCTCCGCTTTCGGTAATGTCATCAGCTTGAAACTCGCCGTTTTCAAAATTTATTATTATGTCTCCGACAGATGCAGACAAGTCTCCTCCCTGCAGCTCCTCTTTTTGAATCAGAAGCTTTTTTAAAAGCAGGAGATGTTCAAGCAATTTGCCGTCTCCATATAAAAGAATATTTATTTGCCCGTCTATTTCTTTTATTTTTTCAGCTGATCTTATGCCGGTTATTTTCTTTCTGAGTTCTTCTATTTCACCTCTGTAAGGTTTCAGTTTTTTAATTCTTTCTATGAGTTTTTTCGATTTTTCATATTCTTCTTTGTCTCCGGCAATTCTCACTCCGATCTCTTGATATCTTTTCTTCACTGCCGCCTGTTTATCGAAAAGAAATTTATATTTTGACATATCGAAATCCGAAAGCAGCTCTATATAAACTTCATTCCTTAAATAGTTGAGATTTTGATGAGTAGTTATAAGATACGGAAGAAAAATATTTCTGACATCGGATTTTCCGATAGGTTTATCATTAATAAGAAATCTGCTTCTGTTGCCTTTGAATTCCCTTGTAAGATAAAAATCTTCTTTTATCTGAAAGCCTGAATTCCGCAGATGTCCCGCAAGAACTGCAGATTTGATATTTGCGGTAATTGACACATCCTTCAAGCTGATTTTAGTTTTTATTTCCTCACCGAACAAAAAAAACAACACGGATGCCAGAACCGATTTGCCCGATCCGCTTTCTCCTGTAAAGCATGTAATATTATCCGAAAATAATATTTTTGAATCTTTAATGGTCAGAAAATTTTTTATATCGAGCGATGCAATCAAATTTGTCTTGTTTCCCAGCCTAATTTTTCTTTTAATACTTCAAAGTAGTTTCTATCCTCAAAACCGATCGTCTTTACAAATTTATCCGAACGACTGATGCAGATCAGATCCTGCTCATCTGCCACCAAACCGATCTGTCCGTCAACAGAAAGATGGAAATTGTCGCAATCTTTGACCTGGATCACTAAATCTGTCTCAGCAGGAAGCACGATTGGTCTGTTTGAGAGTGTATGAGGCGCAACGGGAGTTATAATTACTGCAGCAAGACCGGGAGTCACTATAGGACCACCGGCTGAAAGACTATATGCTGTTGAACCGCTTGGCGTTGATATTATTACTCCGTCAGCCCTAAAGCCCGAAACAGGATAGAGTTTGTCCGTATCAAGCGCACCCTGGCAATCGATTTCGCCCTCTTTTGATAAAATCTGTATATGAATGATACCGCTTGAAGCATGTCTGCTTATTACAACATCATTGAATGCAATCCATTTTTGAAAAACAACCTCTTTCCTAATTAGCGACAGCTCAAAAAGCATTCTATTCTGTGTGCTGTAGCGGCCATTGACAGCATCATTAAAAAACTGTTCCATGCGTGAAACGGGAATCTCAGTCAAAAAACCCATTCTTCCGAGGTTTATCCCGATCATCGGTATATTATGTCCCGCAACATCTCTTGCCGCTGAAATAAATGTGCCGTCTCCACCCAAAACTATTAAAACGGATATTCGATTAAAAAAATCACTGTCTGCCTTTTTTTCTAAAAGTTTTGCAGTATTACCGTAAAGAAGCGGCTCTATTTTATATTTCTTGAGAATCGATATAAGATTTTGAACAACCTGAATAGAGTGCTCCGAACTAAGAGCTATTATACCCGGTTTTCTAAAAAGCGGGTCTATCGTCATATCGTTTTCTCATAAATCCGATACCGCTTGTAAAGCTCGCTTCCCATCTTTTTTATTCCTCCGTTCATGCGGCCGTTTGTTTCCAGTATCCAGCTCATTTCCCCACCGGCAAAACCATGCTTTTTTGCAATCTTGAAACCTTCAATATAAAGAACCAGATCAATGCCTCTTCCGCGATAGCCGTCCCGTATACCTAAAAGAGGCATTCTCGCATTTCTTATCTTTTTTATCGATCTCAAAAGAAATGGCAGCTGCCAAAAATGCAGATTTCCATCATATTTTTTTAAGACTGTGTTAAAATCGGGCATAAACACGGAAAATGCAATCGGTTTCCCTTCGTTTTCAACGAAAAATACAAAATCTTCTTCCAGCATATTTTTAAAATCTTTGGTTCCATAAAAAAATTGCTCTTTTGTGGGAGGCACAAATCCCCAATTATCTTTCCATGCATTGCAATAAAGTTCCCATATATATTCGATATCACGTTTGAAATGCTTTTTTGAAAACTTCCTTGTTGACAACTTTTCCCTTTTAATAACCTTTTGTTCAAGTTTCTCAAGCCTCTCTATAGGATTAATAAGCGTCAGATACCATGCGTAAAGGTCCATTGCTTTTGAGAGTCCGGCAGAGGTCAGCTGCTTATCATAATAGGGAAAATTATACGGCATCATAAAGACAGGAGGCTGATAAAAGCCTTCAACAAGCACTCCGCAAGTATCATTCATCGATGGATTAACGGGACCTCTTATCGTTTTCAACCCGCTGTTCTTCAAAAATTTTGATGCGGCATCGATTAGAGAAGATGATACCGCTTTGTCGTTTATCGATTCGTAAAATCCAAAAAAACCGGTTTTGTCGTGATAATAATCATTGTGTTCTTTGTTGATGATAGCAGCTATTCTGCCTGCATTTCTACCGTCTTTTCGGGCTATAAACAGCTTGAATCGATTTTCTTTCCAGAACGGATTCTTTTCGGAAAACAACTTTTTTTCTTCGGATCTCAGCGGAGGCACCCAAAACGAGCTTTTCGGATAAAGAGAGTAAGGAACATTTATAAAATCATCTCTCAGTTGTTTGTCATCGGCATCTATAATCTCTATCATAAATTTTGCCTCCAGCAATCTATTTTTTATGCAATTGGGGATCAAATAATGCTGCACAGATCAAGTTCAAATTCTCCCCCATGCGCTGCTTTCTAAATTCTGAAATTTAAGGGCAACTCAAAATTCAACAGGCTGTTGATAAATGTCATTACAAGGGAACAAGGTAATCGACGCAATCTTTCCCAAATCAGATTGCTATGCATCCCTCAAACGTCCGCAACAACAAAACAAAGTTTTCGGGCAAACTATTCTCAAGACCCGGCCTCCAATCTATCGATTATCCCTATTTGTTTACCGGCTTGCTCAAATTTTTCTAAAGCTGTTTTGAGCTGCTCTTTCGTGTGAGTTGCCATCAATGATACCCTGATTAATCCTTCATTAAGCGGAACAGCAGGAGGAAGAACAGGATTCACAAACAAACCGCTGTCAAAAAGAGTTCTCCACATCTTTAGTGTTTTCATTGTGTCTCCGGACACTACAGGAATTATCGGAGTTACACTGTTTCCGGTATTGAATCCCAGATCATTGAGTCCCTTTCTCATAAATGTTGTATTTTCCCACAGTTTTTCTATTCTTTCAGGTTCCGATTTCATTATCTCAAGCGCCTTTAAAACTGCAGCCGTAGCCGCAGGAGTAATACTTGCAGAAAAAATCAGCGAACGCGCATGATGCTTGAGATAGTCAATCACTTTTTTGTCCGATGCCAAAAATCCGCCGAGCGAAGCAAATGATTTGCTGAATGTCCCCATAATAATATCGGTTTGGGCGGTAAGTCCGAAATAATCGGCCGTTCCGCTGCCGTTCTTTCCTATTACGCCGAGGGCATGCGCATCATCAACCATTATTCTCAATCCGTATTTCTCTCTCAAATCTACAAGTTCAGGAAGGTTGACAATATCTCCTTCCATACTAAAAACACCATCCACAACAACAAATTTACCTGCTTGACTATCCAAACGTCTTATTGACGATTCAAGAGAATTCATATCATTATGTCTGAAACGTTTTACTTTTCCAAAACCAAGCCTTGTTCCGTCAATAATACTTGCATGATCAGATTTATCTATAATAACAACATCATTTTTTTCCACCAGAGCAGATATCGCAAGATTTGCCTGAAATCCGGTAGAAAACAGCAAAGCCGCCTCTTTTCCGACAAACTCAGCCAGTTTCTCTTCAAGCTCTACATGAAGATCGAGTGTTCCATTGAGAAATCTGGAACCTGCATTGCCTGTGCCATACTTCCTGATGGCTTCTATTGATGCCTGCTTTACTCGTTCATCGGTGGTCAGTCCAAGATATGAGTTCGAACCCAGCATTAAAAGCTTTTTCCCGTCAATTGACACTTCTGTTCCCTGTTCTGTTTCAATCGGCTGGAAATATGGATAAAGATTCATTGCTTTCGCTTGATCCGCTTCCTCAAAATTATAGCATTTTTCAAATAGGTCCATCTATTCCCCTTTTCATTTCATTTTGGTATTGACCCTACAAGGATAGTTTTGTAACCTTATAATGTCAAATGATAGGGGGGATTTTGTATGATAAAATCAGGAGGAATGATGGCAAATTTTATGGTAGCTGTTATAGGCAAAGACAAACCAGGGATAATAGCAGGAATAAGCAAGGTAATTTATGAAAATGGAATGAACATAGAGGACGGCAGTTCGACCATACTGGCAGGCGAATTCTCTACAATCTTAGTTGTTTCGGGAAACATATCGCAGAATGATCTAAGAGAATCGTTCAAGGGCGTTTCTGAAGCGCTTGATCTGTATGTTGCAATACATCAAATAGAAGGCGCAAGAACTGTCAAAGGAAACAACGAACATGCGTTAATTACCGTTTATGCAGCCGATAGACCCGGCATTCTGTACGGCGTAAGTACCCCTTTGGCAAAATACGGGATAAATATTATAGACCTTGACACAAGAGTTGTCGGGAGCGAAGACAATCCGGCCTATATTGCAAGTTTTGAGGTTGAGCTTCCAAAGGACTATACCTTTGACATGTTAGAAAAACTGATGGCAAAGATTAAGACTGAGCAAAATTTGAACATATCGGCCAAGCAACTGAACGGAACTGCACTTTAATATAAGGACAACCAATGATATATAAAATTATTCTGTTTCCGGATCCTATTCTCAAAAAAATTTCACAGTACATTAATGCGATCGACGAAAATATTAAAGAGTTCTGTAATGATCTTGTAGAAACAATGAAAAACAAACCGTACGGTATCGGAATCTCAGCTCCTCAAGTAGGCAAACTATTAAGAATAGTAGTTGTAGATGTCTCGAAACACAAAAAAGGAAGATGGAATAATCATGGACAGCTTCTTATGATAAATCCAAAGATTACCCACAGGGAAGGTGAGCAAATCGGAAGAGAGGGATGCATGAGCGTGCCTGATTATTTCGGAATTGTGACAAGAGCGAGGAGAATCAGAGTGGAATATAACGATATAGATGGAAATTTTCAGGCAATAGACACAAAAGGATATGAATCAGTTGCAATTCAGCACGAGATAGACCATTTGGACGGTTATCTTTTTCTTGATCGCATTACGTCATTAAAGCAAGACCTGTATAAAAGAGCTGACGGGTAGAATTTAAGGGATATCTATTAATTGATGCGGAACGCACGGAATTAACGGAATTGCCTTTTATATTGACACAATGAGACACTGCACCATCGGCATCTTGCAAAAACGCATCAAGCCGACCCAAAACTTTTATCAAAACATTGCTGGAATTTACGAAATTATTATTTATAATTGTCGGTAATGAGAAAAAAGTTTTTTTCGGTTATACTACTTATATTATTGGCAGGCTGTGGATACAAAGCGAATCCCCTGCCCCCTGTTCGTCATACAGCCGCAAGTACACCGCATATTGCAAATATCGGCAAAAATATCACAACTGCAATGCCGACCGCAATTCTTCGTCCAACGTTCCCCGGGTTGCTGCGCATAGCGCATAAAACAGTATAACATTGCATCGGAACCTTGCCGCCGCAACAGCTATAGTATAGACTTGTCTTTAGCGTGTAAGGCGAGTTAATCAATCTCACCCTTGTAAATAAGGCCGTTCTTTTTGTATAATTTGACAAGCAAGATAGTATCTGTATGATATTTTAATCACAGAATTTGACAGAACAATGTTCTATGATATTATATTTAAGTATGCTTGTTATAGGTTGATAGGTTGCTGATATATATGATTTAACCGCAAAGGAGTATCAAATCTGATGAAACGCCAAATGGTAGGACTTGACATAGGTAGCTACAGCATTAAAGTTGCAAAGCTAAAACACGCAAAGAGCGATATAATAGCTGCCAAACTTGCCATTGAAGCATATTCCGATAATCTGGACTATGAAAATTTAGACGCAAAATCCATAGCCGAATTCATTAAGAAACTGTTCAAAAAGAATAAGATAAAAGATAAAACCGTTTGCGTATCACTGCACGGCAACGATGTAATAGTGAAGAATATATCATTGCCGGCTGTAGATATCTCTGAGCTTAAACAGGCTGTAATCTGGGAAGCTGAGCAATATATACCGTACAATATAAATGATGTTAATATCGGGTTTCAGCTCTTGCCATCTGATGATAGCGAAAAAGTAAATGTTCTGATTGCGGCGGCCAAGAAAGAAACGGTTGAAAAACGTAAGGAAATTATCAGAGAAGCCGGCCTGAATGCTGAGATTATCGATATAGACAGTCTTGCAATCGCCAACTGTTTTGAACAGAACTATGACGATATAAAGGGTCTCATATATTTGCTTGATATAGGCAAAAGTTATACTAAACTTAACATAGTGGATAACAACATAACACTTTTTGCAAGAGATATGCCTATAGGCACAACAGAGCTTATAAACAAAATATCCAAAAGATTGAATATCGGTGTCAGTGATGCCGAGCATCTGGTTCAAAACTTTGATATAAATAAACAAGAAACGGAAAATTATCCCGAAATAAAAAATATGTTTGATGAAAGTTATGAAACCATAGTAGCAGCCGCAACAAGCTCTATCCAATTTTTCTTAAAAAACAATGAAAGTGAATATACAACATCGCAGCAAATTCCGATATATATTTCCGGCGGAGGAGCTTTAATATCCGGTCTTCAACCTTATTTTGAAGAAAAACTTGCAACGGATGTAATGGTAATGAATCCGTTTAAAGCTATTCTCATTGATCCCTCCGGCGTCAGTATCAGATCAATAAAAGGCAAAGAGGCAATCTATTCCACTTCGATAGGATTGGCTCTGAGGAACATATTTTAAATGATACTTATTAATCTTATTGAATCCAAAAAACCTAAAAAACATATTGTCCTTTCGTACTCTATAATTCTTATAGCAATTATCATAATTGAGCTGCTTACTTTTGCGACAGCCTATTTATATCAAAATTCTGCTATAAATTCTCTTCAGGCAAGAAAGAACGGCTTAAAATATGTTGCCTCTATTGTCAAAAAACTTGAGAATAAAACAAAAATAATAAAATCTAAATCGAATAGCATAAAAAAGCTCCAATCAATGCGTTACGGCGATATATCTTTTATGAATCGATTTGGCGACGCCACTGTGCCTGATATATGGATAGACTATCTTTCAAAAGGCAGAACAATAACCGTTTCGGGAAAGGCATTTTCCTATGCTTCCGTCGCAAGATACATGATCTCTCTTGAGAAAAAAGGAGGTTTCAAAAATGTTAGTTTTGAAGGTAAAGGCTTATCAAGGTCGGGCGGTACACCGCAAAATCCGATAGTTTCATTCAGAATAAGGTTTAAATAAGATGGCAAACCCTATATCGGAATCGCTTAACGAAGCCCCAATTATTCAAAAGGCTATAATCATTATCGCAATTATAGCAGCACCGCTATATTTCTTTGCACATTACAGTTATCTGCCGAAGAATACAACACTCAATCAATTAAAAAGAGATGTGGTCAAACTTCAGATTATCAGCAATAAACTGCCTCTTGTAAAAAAAAGTCTGGCTCGATATACAAGACAGTTTAAAATTTTATCTAAAAATTTACCGAATAAGAAAGAGATACCAAATCTTATTAAAAGGGTCGTAAGTCTGGCTCAAAGAAACAGAATTGTCGTTAACCGTTTCAACCCCTCGCTTGTTGTCAATAAAAAAAAGTTTTATAACACTGTCAATATAAATCTGGATCTGATTTCAAATTATGCGTCTTTGGGCAAGTTTATTACAGATCTGTCCGATGAAAAACGCATCATAATACCCGGGGAAATTTTGATAACGGGCGTAACAACAAAATCAGAAAATCTGGCGACTGCGCATATAGCACTCCGGCTTTCTACATACTATTTTAAAAATAGTCGAAAAAAATGAGAAAAAACTATATTACATTAGTATTTGTTATAGGTCTGATTTTTTTGCCTAATCCGGTAATGGCCGCAAAAAGTATAATTGCCGGAAACACTCAAATCGAAAGATTCAGATACAGCGGCAGAGATCCGTTTATTGATCTTGAAAAATTGAAAATATTAAACGCACAAGAAAGAACAGTCGAAGAGAATGCCAATAAAAGTGAAATTATTGCAAAAATAAGAGCTATATCGCTTGTCGGCATTATGACCGGAAAACTTGGCAAAAGAGCATTAATTGTGTCAAACGGCAGTGTATATATTGTAAAGATTGATGATCATATCGGCAAACAAGCAACAGTTGTAGGAATAAAAAATTCACTCATAAGCATAAAAGGGACATACAGAGATAAAAATGTAGAAAAATCTGTTGTTGTAAAGCTTGAATTACCAAAATAGTTGAATGAACAAGGAGAGATTATGAATAAGAGATTACGTTTCTCATATAAAATATTCATCAGTTTTTTATTGATATGTCTATTCTCAGTTAAGGCATACTCTGAAGAAACTAAAAATATGGCGGCCATTGGAGCCTCGCAGGTAATAAGATCAGCTCAAACAGATTTTTCAAAGCTTTACGGTATAACTGTTTTCGATTCTACCGACCGGACAAAAATATCACTCATAGGGAAAAAACTGAAGAGCAGATGGTTTATTCTGAAACGGGGAAACAGAGTGGTAGTGGATCTTGTAGGTATAAGATATTTTTACAACAATAGGAACGGCATAAAACAGCTCAATATGAGAAACACTAAATATGTCAGATATGCCTTTCGTAAAAGAGGAAGAATGAGATTCTTCAGAATGGTCTTTGCGTTCAACAGAACTGTTAAATCTGTGCACTTTTCTAATAAATCAACTGAAACAGAATTTGAAATCACTTTCAAAAACAATAAACTTCGACAAAATACCATAAAAGAGATTCTGTTTCTCAGCAAAAAGCGATACGAACAGATTGCAGTAAGAGCAAGCAGAATAGACGGCTGGAACAAAACAATAAAAAATAGAGACATAAGAATTGTGATTCGCGATTCGAAATTTGCAAAGAATGTAATATTCAATCGGAATGTTTCGGACAGATCAAAAATCATATCTCAAATAACAACTGCTCAAAACGGAACAACATCCGTAATCAACATAAAACTAAAGAGACACAGCTTTGTACATTTTTCATCTGATAATACTCATATATATATTACTCTGGTGAATGCAAAAAAATCCGTAAAGGCTGTTATTCTAAACGGTAAGAAAAGCAGGCAGGTAAACAAGTATACAGGAAAACGGGTCAGCGTTAATGTAAAAAACGCAGATGTGATAGATCTTCTTAGAATGATAGCGAACATCAGCAAGCTGAATATTATAGCTGATGATTCGGTAAAAGGAAAAATAACGATCCAGGTAAAAAACATTCCATGGGATCAGCTGCTTAATCTTATATTGAAACAAAAAGGGTTAGAGAAAGAGAGAATCGGAAATGTCATACGTATTGCACCTATCGGTGTGATGGAAAGGCAAAGTCAGCAGAGACTTGCTTCAATTAAAGCCAAAGAGCGTTTGTCCGTAATAGAGAAACCGATAACAGGCACAATCCCGTTAAGTTATATTAAAGCCGGCAATGCAGTATCTATGATTCAAAAGATTGTCTACGCAGGTTCGCCGAAAGGAAACGGTTTTATCGTTGCAGATAAGAGCAACAACGCCATCCTTTATTCGGAAACCAAAAAGAATGTCCGGGAAATAAAACGGGTTATAAAAATGATCGACAAAAGAAAACCGGTGATAGAGATTGACGCGAGAATTGTAGAAGTTACAAAAACAAATGAGAAAAATTTTGGAATTCAATGGGGAGGAAACTTCAATAATAACATCTCGAACAATACAACGATGATTTCACTTGGCGGCGGCAGTACAGGCACAAGTTCTTTAGGAGGCACTGTTCCAAGCAGCGACAATTTTGTTGTTAATCTTCCGGGTGCAAATCCATTGGGCAACATTGGTCTTGCAATCGGCAATGTAGCAAGAACTTACAATCTCTCTCTAAAGCTTTCACTCGGAGAAATAAACGGATATACAAAAACCATATCCACCCCAAAAATCATTACTCTCGATAATGAAAAGGGGACTATAAAGCATGGCATTCAAATACCCTATGTTATAGCCGGTACCAATGGCGGCCCTCCGACAACAGATTTTAAACAGGCAAATTTAGAACTTGATGTAACACCTCATATAACGGCTTCCGGAACTATACTTCTCAACATCAAAGCCACTAAGGATACACCGACCATTGTTCCGGGCTCAACTGCTACGGCTATTAATACAAATCAAATCGTATCCAATGTAATCGTCAAAAACAATAGCACGATAGTTCTTGGAGGTATATTTTCAAAGACCGATAAAAGTAATACCTCAGGTATCCCCGGTCTTTCAAGAATACCTTTTTTTGGATGGCTTTTCAAAAATAAAAGCGAGTCGCATCCAAGAAATGAGCTGCTGATATTTATCACAACTCATGTCGTCAAAAACTGATAACAAAAATATTGCGGTAACCAACCGAAAGGCTTTCCACAATTATGTTATACTTAAAAAATACGAAGCCGGAATTGTGCTTTTGGGCTCAGAAGTAAAATCAATACGCTCTCATAAGGCATCTCTAAAAGACGGATATGTTTACCTGATCAAGGGAGAACTGTTTATAACCGGTCTTCATATTGCCGCATATTCGAACAGCGGCAGTTTTATACCTGATCCGGATAGAGACAGAAAACTCTTGATGCACAAAAAAGAGATATTGAAAATATCTTCGGAAATAAAGAAAACGGGATTGACAATTATCCCGCTCAGGCTATATTTTAGAAACGGAAGGGTAAAAATAGAGATTGCCGTCGCTAAAGGAAAAAAGCTGTACGACAAGCGTGAGGCTCTTAAGAAAGAGGATCAAAACAGAGATGCCCTGAGACAAATAAAGGGGGTGATTGGACTCGACAGAAATGGAGGAAGATGAGAGCATGCCGAGGTTGCACTGTGCTCGTTAAACAGGTGCAAAACAAATAAACGCAAACGAAAATAGTTACGCGTTAGCTGCTTAGTCAGCTAAGGGATTATATCCAACTTAACCTTCTGAGGTGCTTATAATCTCTAATTAAAAGGAAGGCGGTCTGAAATGAATAGCTTTGTGGTTTCAGACTTGTATTACAAAGCTGAAGATTTTACCGATTTGTCATCTTAAAGGTAAAATCTAAAACTCAAAGATGACTAAGCATGTAGCGTTCATCGGGTAACCATTTACTGGACGCGGGTTCGATTCCCGCCACCTCCACCAATTGAAACACACAATCCATATTCTCTTCGGGAGTCGCGTCTCAACAGCCTGCTGAGACCCCCTCTCGATGCTAAATAGTAATGCTTCCTTTCATACTAGCAAACAGCCTTTCCTGAAATAATAACTCTATTTCCAATATGCTTGCAATATAATTCGCCTCCTCTATCGGAAACTTGTATAACATGTAAATCCGCCTTGTTTAACTTTTTGCTCCAATACGGGACAAGCGTGCAATGCGAAGATCCTGTAACCGGATCTTCATTGATTCCAAAGCTGATCTCATCTATTTTTAACATTCTCCGAAAGACGGCAGGCCTTCCTTCTGATTCGGATAGACAACTCCACGATAAGTTTCAATCATAAATATTCCTCCATTTTTTTGTTCGTATAACGCTTTCGTCTGCCCAAGTGTATGCGATTGTTGTGCCAATTTATATGCTTAAGCGGCGCATATTCCATATTTTGGCAACACATCATGCAGAATATCAAAGCGATGTGCCTGCAATGCATCATGAAAGAGTTTCCAGTTAGAAGATAAGAATGATTTTTTATACTCAAACACTTCTTTGCCGGTATCTACGGCATTCAACTGACCAATGGATTGATGTTTCCATGAACCTTTTCCTTTGGCGGTATATTGCACCTTTTCCGGACCGAACGAAAAACTACCTTTTTCAATTTCTGCAAGCCATTTTTTGTGTCGATCTTCACCGTTGTCATTTTTCACAGATTCGAGAAGAGACCTTATTTTTTCGGCATCATCGACAGGAAGCCCAGGCATTGACTCAAGATTCATTGTCAGATCAGACGCGCGAAAACATTGCATCGCACGACACATTTTGTCCGTTGCATCTATGAAAATCTCCGGATTATTTCGTTTAATCAATCGATCAAAACCATTCCGGTATTCCCAAACCAGGTATGGACGATCCGGATAGCTGAGTACGGCACCATGACCAAGCGGAAATGCTTCACTTAGAAAGTAATTGACAATTTTATTGACAAAGCTTTTATCCATGGATTTGCTACTGCTTACAATATTGCTCGCTTCATTGATTTTGTTATTAACACCGGCAAAATTTTGGTGTGTCCATGTGTCGGCATATGCATGCATTGCAACCCCAAGTCTGTGAAGAGCATACGGCTTATCAAAATCATAGGCACAAGCTTGCAGCATGTTTATAGCAACGTAACTATTGGGAAAACATACCAACTTATTTATAAAAGATCCTGTCGGATTTTCCCCGGCCGGTTTATTACCATTTCCGGGTAGAAAATGGAATGGAACCCACACTCTGTGATTAGCCAAGGCTTCGGAATTCCGATAATCCAGCATTTTGTGCGCTGATGATATTCGGCTATACATTGCACCATTGTTAAAATGAATAACTCCGAAATTCGTTGCATCATCAACGTATTGCGCACTGTACGCAATTACAGCTGCCTGGCGCTTGTCGAAGCCGGCAAAACGTGCAGCTATATAGGTTAGCGCATGATGTCCGTCAATCTGCATAGATCCCTCCTCTGCCATAAATAGTTTTCTACACAAAATCCCCGTTTGCCGTATAGGTAGATAACACGTATAGCTTAATATTATATTATAATATTAGAACATCAACTTACAACAAATTTACATTGTTTTTTTCTTGACAAAAGCTGAATATTAAATTATCTTTTAACAATGCAGGGTGGAGAAATTAGTTAGAACATCTCTAGATCGGAAGAGCACACGTCTGAACTC
The DNA here is from genome assembly GCA_913009315.1 of uncultured Hippea sp. Classification (GTDB taxonomy): domain Bacteria; phylum Campylobacterota_A; class Desulfurellia; order JAADFJ01; family JAADFJ01; genus JAADFJ01. The sequence goes on along the minus strand of CAJVZA010000030.1, from coordinate 71 downwards.
CAGTCACACTGATATATCTCGTATGCCGTCTTCTGCTTGAAAAAAAAAAAAAAGATAAACAAAAAAAACAA
>CAJVZA010000029.1 GCA_913009315.1 uncultured Hippea sp. | reverse complement strand
GTTGGCGTATGCACGCATTTGGGCTGCATACCTATCTGGGAAAGAAATGGCGGGGAAAACGGAATACCCATATATTACTGTCCTTGTCATGGAGGAGTCTATACACCTTGGGGAGATAATATCGCAGGACCTCCGCCAATACCGCTTCATATTCCGGAACAGAAACTTGTAGGCAATATATTGATTTCCGGCCCTAAAGAAATCAGGTAATCTTGCCTGTGCGGCAGACGGGTCGTAATTGGTTTACATTATAATGAGACCGCTGAGTTGTATGTTTTCAAGTATCGGAGTTTCTATATTTTATATGTAGTTTTGTGGTTTGACATATTCTTAAAAAGGCTTATCATCTCACCTTATTAACTCACTTTACGCACTAAACAGCCTCAGCGGCAACGGGCAAGTGAAGGTAGTGTATGTAACGAAGTAGCAGCCGGCTGCTTTAAGTGCGTTAACGAAGCAATTATGCGTTAATATTATCGTCCAAAGGAGTGAAAAAAGAGAAAACATATCTAATTTTGTTGGATACTTACTTCTGCAGTATGGTTGTGCCGGTAAGAACCAGCCCTGCATCTAACGCCTTTCGGGATTGCTTTGTTGCTTGCATAGCTGTCAACAAGTTATTGAGACTTGATTTTTTGTCTTAGAGATATATTTGTAACGCGGATGTAGCTCAGCCGGTAGAGCACGAGCTTCCCAAGCTCGGGGTCGCGGGTTCAAGCCCCGTCATCCGCTCCAGTTAATCGGTCGACTCTGTTCTTATTCTCGGATCAGCTAATCCGTAGGCGATGTCGGCAATTAGATTACCGAGAAGTGTTAATATTGCCCCGATTACGAGAATACCGAGAATAACCGGATAATCTCTTGCCATTGCCGATTGATAAAACAGCTGCCCCATTCCCGGAATTGCAAATATCGTTTCAAAAATAACAGATCCTCCTATGAGGCCTGGTACGGAGAGTCCTAAGATCGTAATAATTGGAAGCAGACTGTTTCGTGCGGCATGTCTGATGATAAAAGATTTTCTCATTCCTCTTGCATCAAGATACCGTATATATCCTTTTGAAAATTCCGTTATCATTTCGCCCCTTACATATCTGCTGATGCCGGCCAGACCTCCGAATGCCGATACAAAAATCGGCAGAATAAGATGCTTCGCCTCGTCGGTCAGATAGCCTAAGGCAGAGAATTTATCGGCGCCAATCGAATGAAGCCCCGCAATAGGAAGAATATGAAGGTTAACCCCAAGCAGTATCATAAGAAGAAGCGCAAGCCAGAATCCCGGCGTTGCGTAACCAATGAACACAAGAAAGGTCAGCAGTTTATCAATCAATTTTGATTCATTGACGGCCATCAAGATACCTATTGGAATTCCTACAGCCAGAATCAGGAGCATAGACAACAGGTTTATTGTTACCGTTATCGGTATTCGTTCAAAAATTTTCTTTGAAGCGGATCTGCCGTCTACAAGTGAAACACCGAAATCCGCCCTTGCGAGGTTTTTCATCCAGTTTATGTATTGCTTGAAAATCGGTTGATTGAGTCCGTAAAGACGGTTTATCTTATCAATTTGAGCTTGAGATATTTGAGGATTAAGCGCTCCCATCTGGGCGGGAGAACCCGGCGCTAAGTGAATTATGCCGAACGATATAATAGTTATTATGATGAATGTGACACTTAAACTAAAAAGTTTTGTTGCAAAAAATTTAAGCATCTCTCTGTCTTATACCGCTTTCAATATCCAAAAAGTGCAGAAACTTTCGACTGAACATCGTTTAATTTGACTGCAATTAGCTCTATTCTATAAAGATATGGTGCCACGGGAGGTGTGATGACAGTGGTTACGGTAGAAACGGCGCCTGCAATTAGCTCTGCAACCTTTGTCTTTGTATTGCCTTTTATTAGAGTATTAACAATTTCGACATATACAGTGTAATTCCCTAATGAAAGTTTTATGTCGTAACTATTTATAGGATCGGCAGTTTTAGGACAGTTCCCCCAGTTATTTATTGTATTGTTTAGTTTTATTGAAAGGCAGGAATTGTTTGATGTTGATGCTCCGAATGGGAGTGGTGTCGGTACGCTGCCTGTTTCCCTGTATCGCTTTATTACCCATTTTGTATATTGAGCTCCTGCAACAAGGGAGCTGCCGGCTTCTTTATATCTAAGATTTATCCCTGATATTATTGTGCCTTTTATCAGAAATTGATATGCCAGTCCGCTCAGGGCCATCACAATTGCGGCAACAACCAAAACAGTGATAAGCGCAATACCTTTTTGATCATATTTTTTCATCTTATACAACGCTCCTTTTGAGAAGCCTCGGGGTCATGTCTCAACATTTGACATTCCAAACGCTTGTCGGTTTTATGAAAACAAAGAGTGAATGTCAAATGTTGAGACATGACCCCTATGCTTCTCAGTTTAAATTCCTCGGCATGGCAGATATCTTAATCAGCTTCCAGCGATAATGCTGCCAGTCTGTAATTGCCGATAGGTCAAAACTGTCTGATATTGGCGGTGATGTATCGTTATCGGAAAAACTGTATGATGACGGAAGGCTGAATTCAGGACTGTTTCTGAAGTCGTAGCTTCTGTCTTTTTTGCCGTTTTGAACAAGCAGGTAAACTCTTACCTCTCTAAGTTTTGCCCTTTCATCGGCTGCCGTTGCAAAAGGAGAAGAGGTGTAAGACAAAGTTCCGTTACCATTATCAATGCCAAGGCGAATGTGAAATCCCGTTACGCAATCTAAAATTGGATAAGAGGTAAATCTTCCGGTGGAACTTTTCATTATACTTCTATATAGAATTTTGGTATGGGCTGCGCAATTAGTAGGTAAGTTGCCGGGTGTTTTTATATAATAATCAATTCGATTAAATGGAGCTTTTGGGCTGCTTGTAGCGGAATTTATTATTCCGTACACGAGATAAGAATGATTGAACGCAAGCAGTGGAGGCGGGGCAAAATCACTACCATTATATTTATAACTCCAGTTTGACCCGCTTCCTACTATCCGTCTATCATTATCTACGATCAATATAATTGCATGATCGTTTTTTACAAATCTGTTTAAGTTTGTATAGTCGGAAGCAGCAGCCGAGCCGCTAAATCCGTTATGAAAAATCTTGCTCGAATCGTAAACCCCCCAATGTTTAGAAGCTTTATTGATGTTTAATGCGCTGCCTTTAAGCACAAGATAACTGTTTGCATTGTCAATAATGATCGCCCGCGGGGGATTTGACGGAGCATCGTTATACGGTGCTGCTGATGAAGGTGTAGCTTCACTGTAGTTTGTACCGGTCATATCCCATGGCAATCCGTAGCCTGCAGTTTGTATATCGCGCCTTAGCGTTTCTATTGCGGACAGTGTTTCCTCGCTGCTCTCGGAGATTCTTGACTGGCTTGTGGTAAGCGTCAGCTGTTTTGTAAAAAACTCAAGGGTAAGCGCAATGACAATCGTAAATATCAATAGTGATACCAACAGCTCGATTAAGGTTACGCCGCGTTCTCTTCTCATTACTTCAAAACGATGGTTGAGAGAGTGAACGAAATTTCTTTGCCCCTGTAGTTATATTTTATTGTTTCATCAATCTTTTTTATGTTTAATAACGCGGGTGATGATGAAGAAAAGGTGACGGTATATGCAACAGTGCCGTCTCTTACCTGCAGAGAACCTGAGCTTGAGCTGTCGCTTGAATCAAACGGCAAAAGCGTAACCTGATGAAGTTTTGACAGTCCCACTCTAACGGCTGCATTTCGCACCTCATTGGCTGCATTAGTTTTAATCAGCAATGTGGAAAAACCGGCCATAGCCATTAGTATAACCACAAATATAACCATTGAAACAAGGAGCTCAAGAATTGTAAAACCGGAGGCTTTATCTATTTTATAGTGCATTTCGGAGATTTATTGCTATCATATTTTCCCTCTCTTATCCTATTTGCCGATATTGCTATGCAGTCATAAGTGCTAAGACCCGAAGGAAGGACAGATGTGTTGATCTGTATCGTTTGTATGTAGAACCCTCCTGTCGCCCTTCTTGCTATGCCTCTGCTGTCAAACCATAGTAAGGCAGGTGAGGATACAAGTGCATAATTGAGATTATAGGTTGACAATGTTTCCTGTTCGTCGGATGTAACCAGACCATCAAAATTTTTGTCATTCCAGCTGAATGTTGTCATGCTGTTAGTTGTGAACGATGCTCCCCAAAACCTTCCATTTTTACCGGCAAGACTTCTAAATCTCATCTCTGTCAATGTATTATATATAACGGCAGTTTCCTGATTGACTTTGTATCTTACAATCCACCTGTGAAGAGGCGGCAGGGCAATTGCCATTATGATTGATATGACAGCGATGACAACGAGCATCTCAACAATAGTGAAACCGAATTTTATGCAGTCGCAAAAATTTCTTTTGCTTGGCGAAGAGGTCTTCATATTCATAAGTTCATATCAATCCATTTGGTAATACCGACTATCTTTTTTGCCCTATTGTATAATTGTGCACATTTTTCACGTTATTGCAAGTTTTCTCTGTTGTTGAAGAGCTGCACGCCAATCTATGATGAGACTAATTCTCTGTCTGTTGCTTCTTTGATCGCTTTTCTCGTACAATGGCAGATTAATCGAGCCGCAAGTTCTATACCGTTTCGGATGATAAATTGCCTGTTTTCGGACAGTCTTATAAATTCATACTATGAAACAAATTCTGCTGTGCATCTTCTTATGCTAAGGTCAGGCAGGCTGAAAGATTAAAAAGAGCAATCACAGAGTGTGCAGATGAACTCAATTGTCCGAAATCAAAATGGTCGGGGCGAGAGGATTTGAACCTCCGACACCCAACTCCCGAAGCTGGTGCGCTACCAGACTGCGCTACGCCCCGTAGCCATAAATGCAATCTACCGGTACAACTATAGATAAATTTTATAACTAGTCAATAAGTTGTTTTCAACAGTTTTAACTTTCGCAATCTTCAAATTTTGCGAATAAGGTTATCTGCAACTCCGCATGTCAGATATGGAGCTATTTTTTTGATAAAAGTGGAAAAATCAACAACGGCAGAATGATTTGCTTTGTCAGATATTGTACGCATAAGTATAATCGGAATCTTATGCTCATAGCAAACCTGTGCAGCGGCGCCTCCTTCCATTTCTATACATTGAAGATCCGGTAACGATCTTATCAGTTTTTTGATAGAGTTGTAATCGGCAATGAACCGGTCTCCGCTTGCAATCAAACCTGTTGTTACCTTCGGATTTGTGATACTGAATTTTTTGAGAATATCACTATTTAAGTCCTTTTTCAGCGATTCGGAAAGATAGCTTTCGGCAGATTCGGCCGCCATTTTTACATAATTATCCGGAACGGGAAATCTTGATAAACCCAGGAGCGGAATCTCAAAGCGTGAGAATCCCGGGAGGGCGCTTATGTCCATGTCATACTGCATCACCTCTGTTGCCACCACAACATCTCCTATTTCAAGCAATTTTGATGCGGCGCCGGCGACACCTGTAAATATCACAAGATCCGCTCCAAATCGTTCAATAATTGTTGTTGCGGTTGAGGCGGCAGCAACTTTACCCCATCTGGAAAATGTTAATACAATCTCGTGATTATGCAGCGTGCCTATTATGTAATTCCTGAGCCCTATTGTTTCCTGCTTAAAAAATTTTATTTTTTCATGAAAAAGCGCAATTTCTTCTTCCATTGCGCCCATAATTCCAATTCTCATAATTTATCCATATTTTAGGTGGGCTGTTATGCCATAACATTAGAAGTGTAGCCGATATCTAAGCAATTTCAATAACTGAGCCCTGTTTGTTTCTACAGCAGGCGCTGTACCTTAATTCTTCCGTAAATCTCACCCTTTCTTTGACTTCTGTGTATCTGTTTATTGTGCAGTGGTCTCAAAATTGTGATATACTGACCGCATGCATAGCAAAGATTCAAGGCACGTAGAATATTTCTTATCGATTTTTGAAAATCCTTCAAAGGCATATAAGACTGTTCTGCGCATTACATCTGAGTTCGGACTTCTCAATGAGTTTAAAGATTCTTTAAACGTTCTTTACAGGCAGCTTAGAAGTTCTGCAAATCCTGATACGGCATTGTTTTATTTTTATGACTTTCTGGGTCATTCAACGGCAAAATCGATAATATTTGAATTGATCAGATCATATGAGAATGCCGGAACGATGCTTTTTGGTATCTTTTCTCAATCAAATACGCTTTCTATGACACTGATTAAAAATCCTGAGTATTTTTCATGGCTTATGGAGAATGAAACACTGAGTTCGAATAAAGATTGCAGGCAATATAGTCATGAAATTGAAAATTTGCTCAGAAACGCAAAAGATTCTGAACATAAAAAGTATCTTTTGAGACGGTACAGAAAAAGAGAATATCTGAGAATCGGCACGAAAGAGATTATTGAAGCAGTCGATTTCATCACCATTATGAATGAGCTTTCCGGACTTGCAAGAGCTTTGATTGCCTCTTCAATAGAAATTGCATACGACGAACTGAAAAAGACTGTTCCTGAAGCTGACAAGAATATCTGTGTAATAGCTTTGGGGAAATTGGGCACAAGCGAACTAAATTTTTCTTCCGATATCGATATTATTTTTGTTCACGGGGATGACAAGAAGATTGCATATTATCACAAATTGGCGGTAAAAACGATTTCTATTTTGAGTGATAGAAATTTTGAAGGATTTCTTTATAGAGTTGATATAAGACTACGGCCGGGCGGGAAAAACGCTCCTATTTCCCTCGATATTAACGGATACAAGAGATATTATATGAGCTTTGGTCAATTATGGGAGCGAATGGCTTTGCTTAAAGCAAAACCGATAGCCGGCGATATGAAGTTGGGCCGGCAGCTGCTTGATGAAATCTCACCGTTTATTTACAAAAAATCTATTGATTTGAGCTACATTGAAGAAATAAGGCGTCTTTTGTTCAAAATAAAGAAATATGTTCGCAATACAGATTCCGAACTCATAGATAAAGAAAAGATTGATGTCAAGAAAGGCACAGGCGGTATAAGAGAAGTTGAGTTCATTGTAAATTATTTTCAACTGATATACAGCGGCGACAAAGATTTGCGCAATACAAGCATGATCAATGCACTGTTAATTTTAAAATCGAAAGAATATCTGCCTGCTGAAAATGTTGATCTGCTGCTTGAAGCATATCTGTTTTTGAGAAAAATTGAACATAAGATTCAGCTTCGCAACGAGATGCAGACGCAGAAATTGCCTGAAACGGATAGGGAACTTGCACATTTTGCCAAAAGTCTGCATCTGCCTCTTAATGAATTTATAAAAAAGTATAATCATATAACAGACGGTGTGCATAATCTGTTTACATCCATATTTATAGAAAGCGGCGACATTCCCGTATTTGGTTTTACCGAAGATCTGGAGGGTGTTTTAAAAGAAAAAGGCGTTAAGGATGCATCGCATTCTGCAAATCTAATTTCAAAAATTGCGCAGAAATGGGCCGCAAAAGGGTTTGATAGAAGCAAAATTAATGCACTGTTCAATTATACATTCAGATTTATTGCCAATGAAGAACTGCTTATACGGGCGATAAACGGTTTTGATATGGTTAACCCTTCATATGTATTAACTGTTTACGAAAAACATTCCATATTCAATATCCTTTTGAAGCTGTTTTCAGTTGGGTATGCCGGTATAATACATAAGAATAGAGCTCTTATGGAAGAGTTTTTCCTCATAGATGAGCCTGTAAAAATTACCGAAATAAGCAAAAGTGAAAAGCTGAGACTTGAATTTGCGATAACTTTAAAAATTTTGGCGGGAAATTTCGACTTATCATTATTCAAAGTGTTGTCTGAATTTGCCGATCGATTTATAGATAAAACTATAAAAGATTGCGGTGTAAATGAGATTGCAGTTGTGGGATACGGAAAGCTCGGCATAAGCGAACTGTTTATAAAAAGTGATCTTGATCTGCTTTTTATATCGCATAATGCAAAAAAACCGGCGACCGGTATTCAAACGGCGGTTAAAGAACTGAGAAAATTATTTGACGTTGATTTGAGGCTAAGTCCGTTTGGAAACGAGGCTCCCGTTGCAGTAGATCCTGAATATCTAAATAACTATTTTGAGAAATATGCCCGCACCTGGGAACATTTGGCGGTTCAGAAGGCTAGAATAGTCTATAGCGATTTTTCTTCAAAAAATATCAGAGAGGTATATAAAAAATATTTAAAAACAGAAATATCCGGCAGAGATATTCTTAATTTGAAAAGAAAAATAGAAAAAACAAAACGCAATACCGTTAGTATAAAGAGCTGCACAGGCGGCCTAATGGATATAGAGTTTATAGCTCAATATCTTTGTATCAAAAACAGATGCGTAGAAATGGGACTGTCTGCTTTGAAATTGCTTGACAAAATTGCCCGCATGAGGCTTTTGCAATTTGAAGAAATTGAAGTGCTCAGAGACGGTTATCTGTTTTATTCTAAAATAATCAGCATTATCAGAATAATTGAGCAGTGCGGCAATATAAATTACAAAAATTATGATATATTGAGATTTATGCTGGAAGATAAAAATATAGCAGAAAAAATAAAAAAATACAAAAATCGGATAAGTGCCATATTTGATAAGCTGTTTTTGACTTGACATCATCATTTAAATTAGTATCATATCGAATGGTTTAGAATGAATTTAAAAGGGGGTAGGCATGAAGCTTTCAAGAAGGAAATTTCTAAAGTCAGGGGCTGCAGGCATTGCAATGTTGTCTTTGCCCGGTGTGGCATCGGCTGATGCAGGTAGAATAAAAATTGGTGTTATTGATACTTATAGCGGTCCGGCCACTATCTATACATATGGCGCAAGAGACGGTTTCAAGCTCGCACTTTCTCAAATAGGCTATAATGTTCTGGGAAAAAAGATAGAAGTGCTTTACAGAAATTCAAGATACAGACCGAATATTGCACTTAAAATGGCCAAAGAACTTGTATTGCGTGAAAAGGTTGATTTTCTTATCGGCACAATAAGCAGCGCTGCGGCGTTGGCAGTAAGCGCGTACGCAAAAAGCGTTAAAATTCCATTTTTTGACTGGATTGCGATGAGCAGCAAAATCTCAGGGGCAGATGGGCACAGATATGTGTTTCAGATAGAAGTTAACACGGATATGAGCGGAAAAGCTATGGCGCTCGCCGCAGCCAAGGAAAGATATAAGCGTTATTACATAATAGGATCCGATTATGAATATGGCCATGCAATTGCAGAGAGTTTTGAAAAAAATCTGACAAGTCTCAGGAAAGATGTGGAAATTATAGGAAAATCATGGTTTCGGGTGGGAGAGCCTGATTTTGGACCGTATATAAACGCCATCCTAATAAAAAAGCCGGATGCCGTATATGCCGCAACAGGCGGCAGAGATATGGTTCCATTTTTGAAATATGTAAACTTTACCGGATTATACAAAAAAACTGCAATATTCGATTATACGGCCACCGATACGGCGACTACAGAAGCACTTGGCGACTCAATGCCTGACGGAATATACGGCGGAGCGCCATACTACTTTTATTATCCAAAAACAAATCAGAACAGAATGTTTGTCCAGTCGTACAAAGAGCAGTTTAAAAAATGGCCGGTTTTTACCTCTCCCAACGGATATATTACCGGCAACTTGCTGATTAAGGCAATAAAATTAGTTGGAGCCGTAGATAAAGAAAGAATAATTAATGCGATTGAGGGCATGAGTATCTCCTCGCCTGTAGGCAAAGTGTATGTCAGAGCTTATGACCATCAGCTTATTGCGCCGGTTTATGTGGGAAGAACCAAGAAAACTAACAAATATCCGTTTGCAACAGCAGCAGATATAGTGACGATTCCGGGTGATGAACTCAAAATTCCCGTAAGTGAAGTAAAAAAAGAGCGGGGATTGTAACCGGATAGACGAAAGTGGATTTGTCAACCGTAGTATCCTATCTTTTGATAGGAATAAGCAGAGGCATGTTCTACTTTGTATTGGCGGCAGGTCTTACCCTGATTTTGGGCGTTTTAAAGATCATAAATTTTGCACATGGTTCTTTGTATATGCTTGGTGCTTTTTTTATGTACACACTTATCGGAATTATGGGAAAAGGAACGGGAGCATTCTTTTTATCTGCTGCAGCCGCGGCGATAGCTGTAGGTTTTATCTCTTTGGCAATAGAACAACTCTTCTTAAAGCATCTATACGGCAAGGAACATCTGATGCAGATGCTGCTCACGTACTCCCTTGTCCTCATATTTGGAGACTCTATAGAAATGATATGGGGAACAGGTTACCACACTGTTGCTATGCCGAAACTGCTGACCGGATCCTATTCATTTTTGGGGGCTTATATAGCAAAATTTTACCTGCTGTTTCTTATATCCGGACTTCTCACCGTGATTCTTTTATGGTTATATCTGTATAAAACAAAATTGGGTAAGATTGCCAGGGCGGTGGCGACAAATCGGTCGATGGTAGATGCTCTCGGTATCAATGCCGATGCTACATTTATGTATGCATTTATCATAGGAGGTATACTTGCCGGACTCGGAGGTGCGATAGCAAGTCCCGCTGTGAATATAACATCTCAAATGGGAGATTCAATCATAATCAAAGTTTTTCTGGTTGTTACAGTCGGGGGTTTGGGCAATATTTGGGGATCGCTTATCGCCGCCCTTATTTTTGGCATTTCTGAATCCTTCGGTGTACTAATCTTTCCGCGATTCGAGCTTGTTGTTCCTTTTGTAATAGCTGCTATCGCTTTGATACTTAGGCCGAGAGGCATCCTCAGCAAATAATGAGATTCGATAAGAAAATCGGTATGTTGCTGATAATAACAGCAGCTTTTCTCGCACCATTGGTTTTAGGTTCCTATTCGATTTTGGTTTTATCAGAAATATTTGTTACTGCGCTTTTTGCGCTGAGTTTGAATTTTGTACTGGGTTATGGGGGCATGCTTCAGTTTCACCAGGCTGTTTTTTTGGGTGTGTCGGCGTATGCTTATGCCCTTTTTGTGCTTCACAACGGTTCGCTGATTGTCGGGGCTATCTTAGGTCCCATAATTGCCGTACTATTTGGTACGGTAATGGGAGTTTTTCTTGTAAGATTGTCTGGAATATATTTTGGGATGCTGACTCTTGCGCTTGGTCAGCTTGTTTGGGCGGTTGTATTCAGATGGTACAGCTTTACCGGAGGCGGAAACGGAATACCATCTATACCGCTTCCCGGTTTCCTGTCAACATCTACCGAACGCTACGAAGCAACGCTTATAATCTTTTTGGTTTCAGCTTTTCTGTTGTATAAAATCATAAACTCTCCTTTTGGATTGCTTCTCAGGGCAACAGGTGAAAATGATACGAGGGCGGAATCTATTGGCGCCAACACAAAAACTATAAGATTGGCAGGTCTGATTTTGAGTTCATTTTTTGCCGGTATCAGCGGTATATCCTATGTTATATATTCTCAGTCGGTTTCTCCTGATATTCTGTACTGGAAAAAATCGGCAGAAATACTGGTTATATGTCTGGTGGGCGGCATATATACCTTTTCAGGACCTATTATCGGTTCTGTTGTGATAGTTTTGATAACCACTATAGCAAGTCAATATACTGAGCATATTGCATTTATCCTTGGTATAATATTGCTTGTCAGCGTCTTGTTTATGCCTGAGGGTATTGTAGGATCTATAAAGAAAAGGATAGGAGATCGCATTGCTGCAGATAAAAAATATAAGTAAAAGTTTTGACAAATTTTTAGCCCTTTCCAATATTAGTTTCAATGCTCCAACGGGAAAGATAACAGCTATTATAGGACCAAACGGAGCAGGCAAATCTACGCTTTTCAATATCATATCAGGACATCTCAAGCCTGATGGAGGAAAAATTATTCTGAAAGATAAAGATATTACCGGATTAGCTCCGCATGCAATATCATCTCTCGGAATTGGAAGAACATTTCAGATACCGAGTCTGTTTCCGAAGCTTACTGTCAAAGAGAATATTATGGCAGCATCTATTGTACACAATAGAACAACCTTTAAGTTTTTTGGATTAGACAGTAAATCGGAAATTGTCACCGATTCAATCATTGATAAAATGAATCTATCTGAATTTTCAGGTACACCTGTTGGGTCTCTTCCGTACGGTGTCGGAAAAGAGCTTGAGATCGCAATAGCAATAGCAACCGACCCGAAGCTGCTTCTAATGGATGAACCTACCGCCGGTATTCCTAAGACAGAGGTAGGGCAGATCATAAAAAAAATAAAAGACCTATGCGAATTAGAAAATATAACGGTTCTTTTTACCGAGCATGATATATCGTTTGTTTTAAGCATTGCATCAAAAATAGTAGTGATGAATTATGGGGAACTTATATTTGAGGGAACGCCTGAAGAAGCTATGAAAAGCAGCGATGTAAAAGAGATCTATCTGGGGAAAGATGCTTAGCGTCAAAGAAATAGATGTATGCTACGGTAAGGCTCAGGCTTTGTTTAATGTCAGTATTCATGTTAAAAAAGAGGAAGCGGTCCTTCTGCTTGGAAGAAACGGTGTCGGTAAATCCACATTGCTCAAATCTATAATAGGATTTCTGCCTCCTGTGAAAGGCAGTATCTTTTTTAACGGAAAACAGATTTCAGGAAAAAAGGTATACAGAATTGCTAACGGTGGAATAGCTTATGTACCTCAGGAACGAGAGATATTTCCCGATCTTACAGTAGAGGACAATCTTGCTGTAGCGGAGCATAAGACACAGAATGGTATCTGGAACATAGAGAGAATATATCAGTTTTTCAATCCTTTGGCAAAAATGAAAAAACGTCTCGGCGGAAACCTTTCAGGAGGCGAACAGCAGATGCTTTCAATCGGAAGAGCACTGATGACGAACCCAAAGCTGCTTTTGTTAGATGAACCTACGGAAGGCCTTGCGCCTTTAATAGTCAGAATGCTTGAAGAACAGATAAATAAACTTAAAAAATCGGGGATCGGTATTCTTCTCGCAGAGCAGAATCTACAGTCGGCATTTAAAATAGGGGATAGAGCGTATTTGATGGAAAAAGGCTCGATTTGTTATGAAGGCAGCACCGAAGATCTTATGAAAAACAAAGATATTCTAAACAGATATCTCGGAATCAGATGAAATTTATAACTTACCTTGCGTACCAGGACAGCCTCAGCCGTAATAGCAGTGTGTGAGTGCAAGGCGGATTATAAAAGAAAAAATAATGAAATGTTCGATTGCAAAAAAGCAGATTAGATGATATATCTATAATATGATCAAAGGGTTTACAATTATCTTTGTCTTGCTTTTTATCGGAGACGCCATAAGCAATCTTCTAAATATTCCCATACCGGGAAATGTGATAGGTATGGTTCTTATGACAATCGTTCTGAAATATAAAATTATAAAATTGAAGGATGTTAAGCCTGTGTCCGATGTATTGGTCAAAAATCTTGCATTTTTCTTTATTCCTCCCGGTGTCGGAGTTATTGTCTATTTTAATCTTATAAAAAGTGAGTTTGTTCCGATAGTTGCGGCATGGGTTTTCAGTACTCTTTTGGTATTTGCGTTTGTCGGTAAGATTCAGGATAGATTAAGCAAAAGAGCATGAAAGAAATAGTTGGCAATCCGATTTTTTCTATTGCGTTAACATTTTTAGTATATTTTATCGCTCAGAAAATTTACAGTAAGTATAACTTTATGCTGTTTAATCCGATATTGGTTTCCATAGTTACAATAATAATTATACTTAAAGTGACGGGTATCGATTTTCATACATACAACAAAGGCGGCAGATTCATCAGTTTCTTTCTGGGTCCGGCTGTTATAGCACTTGGAGTTCCTCTATATATGCGTTTTAAGGAGATAAAAAAAGAGGGAGGCCTGTCTGTAATAATATCTGTTATAATAGGAAGTATTGTGGGTATTTTGTCTGCGGCGTTAACGGCGAAATTGCTTGGCGCTTCAAAAGAAGTGGTGGCTTCGATTGCGCCCAAATCTGTTACTACTCCGATTGCTATGGGCATAACTGAAAAAATAGGCGGCATACCGTCGCTTACCGCGGCAATAGTTGTTGCCACCGGTATTTTGGGTGCCGTAATAGGGCCTGCTTTCTTAAAACTTATCGGAGTAAAAAGTAAAGTGGCATTTGGTCTTGCTATGGGTAGCGCATCCCACGGAATAGGCACTGCCAGAGCTTTTCAGGAGGGAGAGCTGGAGGGAGCGGTCAGTTCCCTTGCGATTGGCTTAAACGGTATAGCAACGGCAATTATCACTCCCATTATATTTTACCTTATCTATAAATTGTAAAGATTGTCTCTGCTGATTTTGGGATTTTCAGATTTGTACTATGCAAACGGTTTTATTACTGTTCCTGCTTATTATGCAGTGGTCTCTATATATAATATTCATTGTGCATAGATCTCTTTTTTAATTCATAAAGGTCAATAGATTTTAGCGCATCGGTAATTGAGGATTCCAAACTTTTATAAACATACGCTGTCTTATAGTTTAAATTTTCAAAAGTTATCTTGCCCTCAAGCGCATTAAAAAGCTGCAGAGCGGTGATTTTAGAAGGATCCATTTTCAGCATATAGCCGCCGCCCAGACCCGCCTTGGATTCAATTATACCTGAATCTTTTAGTAATTTCATTACTATTTCAAGATATTTATACGGTATATTTTCGTTGTTTGCAATCTCTTTTTTTGATATTGCTTTGATTTTGTAATACGGTGTCAGGTATAGAGCCGCAATAAGTCCAAACTCAAACCGTTTTGATATCCTCATGAAGTTTAATTGTAGCAATAAACATTCGATTGGCAAATTTGCAAACAAAATGGCAATCTGATAATATCTTTGCCATATGATAGAGAAAATTACAATGGCGTTTTATAATACTCTCATACTGTTTTTCTCACCCTTTATTTTGGCTGTATTTTTTATTAAACAGATGAAACATCACAAAAATCCGCTCGTTCATTTCGGCAGAGGGATGAGTATTATGAATTCAGAGAATAAACCTGTTTGGATTCATGCAGTGTCAGTTGGAGAGGTTCATCTGCTGAAGGCGCTGGTCGGTCGTCTCCTGAAAGATAGCAACAGAGTTGTTATATCGACCGTAACAAAAACAGGGAACGACGCCGCAAAACGACTGTTTGGAGATTCTGTCGATCTTATATACTTTCCTATAGATTATAAAATAGTTGTAAAGCGCTGCATCAACCGCATAAATCCAAAGCTGATTTTGCTTGTCGAAACAGAAATATGGCCGAATTTTTTATGTCAGGCTTACTCGAAAAAGATTCCGATTGTGCTGATAAACGGACGAATATCCATCAGATCGTCAGATTGGTACAGACGTTTTAAATTTTTTTTCAAACCGCTTATCAGCAAGATTGACCTTATATGTGTTCAAAATGAAAACGAAAAAAGTCGTTTCGCCGAATATGCGGACAGCGCAAAAATCCGGGTGACAGGGAACATAAAATATTCAAACATAATAAGGCTTAAATGTAGAATAGACAAGCTTGAAAACAAAACGATTTTGATTGCGGGTAGTACACATAATAATGAGGAAGAAATAATTTTTAGGATCTACAAAAGGTTGAACAAATGCAGTAATCTGTTTTTGATTGTTGCTCCGCGTCATGTGGACAGGGTGAAAGAAGTCATTAATATGGCAAAAAGTTTTGATATGCGGCCTGAGCTTTTATCATGCTTCTCAACTTACGAATCCTGCGACATGCTTATTGTCGATACGATAGGAGATCTTTCGTCGCTTTACGGTATTGCCGATATAGCCTTTGTAGGAGGAAGCATGGTAGGAACAGGAGGGCACAATCCGCTTGAGGCTTGTCTTTATTCGGTTCCGGTCATAATGGGACACAGCTATTTTAATTTTGATGAAATTGTCGGTGAACTCAAAGACAGCAGTGCAATAATGATAGCAGACGATGAAGCCGATCTGGCCGGTAAAATTAGTGAACTTATAGAAAATTGTGATAAAAGAAAAGCTGTAGGAGAGGCCGGATTCAAGGTTTTATGCCGGCATCTTGACAATCTTGAAAAAACCGTTAACTTGATAGCGGATTATCTATGAATAAATATATAAAATCCGGTCCTTTGTTTTTCTTTTTGCCCATAGCTGTTATGCCGAATTTTGTAATAGAATTTGTCGGTTCGGCAATCGGAACGTTTTTCTACCTATTGATAGGAAAAAGAAGGAGAACGGCGGTTCTAAATGCATGTTTTGTAACCCGCAGTCGGTTGGATAAAAAATCAGCCAAGAAAGTAGCAAAAAAAAGTTTCGAAAATTTTGCTACCAACATCCTTTACAACATAAAATTTTATTTTCATTCGGATAATTATCTGAAAAAGTATATAACAGTTGAAAACAGCAGGCACAAGCTTGCAAATCTTGATGGGGGAATTGCGCTTTTTGCGCATTTGGGAAATTGGGAGCTAATTCCGCTGATTATTCGTCTTATAAATGTAAAAGGAGCGGCAGTTTACAGACCGATGGATAACGACTTTATCGATAGAATTGTAAAAACTATACGAAAAAGAGGAAAAATTGCTCTAATACCAAAGCGCGGAGCCGTATCGAAATCGATAGAACTGCTGAAAGAAGGCTTTTTTGTAGGCATAGATGGTGATCAAAATGTAGCAAAAAAGGAGGGGATAGAGGTTGATTTTCTTGGTGTGAAAGCGTACACACCTAAATTGCCTTCTATTCTTGCAATTAGAGGCCGAAAAAAGATCTATCCTATATTTCTAATATCTGAAGGAAACGGGAGATATAGATTTATAGTGGAAAAGGAAATAAGCGTGCCGGAAAATGTCGGCAATAGTCAGGCAATGAAAATTGTTACAGAAAAGATTAATCAGGTAGTGGGAAAATATGTCACACGTTATCCCGATCAGTGGCTTTTAATGCATAGGCGGTGGAAAAACAGGGAAGATGAGTTAAAGACTATCGTTGAAAATGCGGCAAGTGAAAAAAGATAGATGAAAATTACTTTACGGCTAATTAAATATATGAGACCGTACCTTGGAAAAATCATACTGAGCATGATTGCTATGGCGGGTGTCGGTTTGATGACGGGTGCATCCGCATGGTTAATTAAGCCGGCTATGGACAAAATCTTTATAGCCAAAGATGAAACAATGATCTATCTGATACCGATTGCCATTATAACGGTTTTTGTTCTTAAAGGGATATTCAGATATTCTCAGGGATATTTGATGAAATATACTGAAGAGCATGTAGTGATGAAGATAAGAGAGGAACTTGTAGAGCATCTGCATAAACTGCCTATGTCATTTTCCGAAAAATGGAAGACCGGTGAACTGATGAGCAGAGTTACAAACGATATAAACAAGCTCCAGAGCTCTATTTCAACATTTGCAACACTTGTTCTTCAAATCTTTAATATTATCGCACTGATTGCGGTGGTGATTCTACAGAACTGGAAACTCGGTATTATTGCAACTATAGTTCTGCCTGTAGCTGTTATTCCAATCGTCCATTTCGGAAAAAAACTCAGACGAGTGGGAAGAAAAACGCAGGAATCGGTTGCGGATATGATGAATATTCTGCAGGAGGAGATAAGCGGCATTAAAACCATTCAGGCATTTCTTAAAGAAAAAACAATGCTTGAGCGGTTTAAACGAATCAACAGGCGATATTACGATGTCACAATGAAGGCTGCCAGATCGTCCTTGATATCATCTCCCATTACCGAAGCGATAGGAGCAGTTGGTCTCGCTATTGTAATCTGGATGGGCGGGAAAGAGGTTATAAATGGAACAATGACACCAGGAGCATTTTCCTCATTTATAGCTGCAAGCATGATGCTGTATGATCCGGCTAAGCGTCTTACCAATGCAAATAACAGTATTCAGCAGGGACTTGCCGCCGCCGAAAGAGTATTTTTTATCATGGATATAAAGCCTGAAATAGAAAATAAAGCAAACTCTGTAACCTTGAGGAACAACCCTGAATTGATTGAATTCAGTCATACTTATATGAAATATAATAAGGAAGAACGTTATGTGCTGAAGGATCTCAGTTTTAGTGTTAAAAAGGGACAAAAGGTGGCGATAGTCGGACCTACCGGAGCAGGAAAAACCAGCATGGCGGATCTTATGCTGCGTTTTTATGATCCTGAAAAAGGCAGCGTACTCTTTGATCACAAAGATATCAGAAGTTTTACCCTTGAGAGTTTAAGAGACAAGATCTCTATAGTCACGCAGGATATATTTCTTTTTAATGATACTATAGCAAACAATATATCGTTCGGTAACAATGAAATAACATTTGAGGCGATAAAACAGGTCGCTCTTGCGGCTTACGCAGACAGATTTATAGAAAGATTACCCGAAAAATATAACACACTTATTGGAGACAGAGGTACGAGATTGTCGGGAGGAGAACGTCAGAGAATTTCGATTGCCAGGGCGATACTGAAAAATTCACCCATATTGATACTTGATGAAGCCACAAGTGCGCTTGATTCAATGGCTGAGGAGATTGTTCAGCGAGCTATTGACAATCTAATGAAAAACAGAACGGTTTTCATTATAGCCCACAGACTTTCGACTATAAGAAATGCAGATTTTATAGTAGTTTTGAATGACGGAAAAATTGAGGCTATCGGTAATCACAATGCCCTTTTAGAAAGAAGCGTTCTTTATAAGCGACTTCACGAACTTCAGGTAAATGCCAAAAATTCTTGTTAGGCTTCCGAACTGGATAGGCGACACCGTTATGGCGCTTCCTGCAATAAATAACATTGCATCGCATTACAAAAATGACAGGATAGCGCTTTTATCCAGAAAATCTGTTCTGGAACTCTTCAAAGAGGATGAGCGATTTTATAAACTTTATTGTATAGGCAATGGTAAATTGCAAACTATAATCGATATATCGAGTGTTTTGAGACAGGAGAAATTTGATACGGCAATTTTGCTGCAAAATGCTATTGGTGCAGCAATTATCGCCAAAATGTCGAGGATTCCGGAAAGAATTGGATATAAGACGGACTTCAGAAGACTTCTTTTAACAAAACCGATCAATTTACCCGAGAAACCGACTACGCAGGACAGATATTTTTTGAATATGTTAAAAGAGGCAGGAATAGATTCTGTATATAAGGATTCCTATCCGTTGCTTAACGTGACGGAAAAAGAGATGATATGGGCAGAAATAGCACTCGAGAAATTAGATAGGCCTATTATACTGTTTTTTCCAGGAGCAGCGTATGGTCAGGCAAAGCGATGGCCATGGAAAAATTTTACCGCATTGGCAAAACTTTTGTATGAAAACATAGGCGGTACGATAATATTGATCGGATCAGATATAGAGAAAGAGATTGGAGCTGCCATAGAAACTGCTGCAAATGTAAAAAATCAGATTGGAAAGACAACATTGAGGGAAACTATGGCGTTACTGTCAAATTCTGATCTTCTTGTTACAAATGATTCGGGGCCTATGCATATAGCTGCTGCTCTCGGCACCCCTCTGATTGGAATATACGGATCAACGGATCCGGAAAGAACACCTCCTGTCGGAAACGGCAAAAAGGCTATAATATATAAAAATGTTTCCTGTTCGCCTTGTTTTCTAAGAACCTGTCCTACAGATCTCAAATGTATGAAGCAGATTGGACCGTCTGAAGTCTTCGAGACCGCAAAAAAACTTCTTTTTTAGATGAAAATTCTTTTTGTAAAATTAAGTTCATTGGGAGATATTGTTCAGTCTATGCCTCTTATAGATCTGGCACACAAAAAAGGAATTACGGTGGACTGGCTGGTAGAAGAACAGAATAGCGGCATTCTTGAAAATCATCCTCACATCAACAAACTTATTCCGGTTTGCAGGCTGAAAATTCCAAACATATTGAAAATCAGAAAGATAGTCAAGCGGTTGAGAGAAGAACAATATGATGCGGTAATAGATATTCAGGGACTGTTGAAAAGTGCGCTATGGACATTTTTTGTGAAGTCAAATAAAAAAGTTGGGCAAAAAAATTGCCGCGAGGGATTGGCGAGATATGTTTTGACCAATGCGTTAAGCTTTGACGGGCCGGCAATAGAGCGTTATTTTTATCTGTTTGTAAATGGGATTTTTAATAAAACACCCGAATATATAACTGAAAAAATCACGGTAAATCTTGCCGAGTCTGAAAAAGAATCGATAGACAGGCTGATAGACCAAGATTATATGGTTCTTGCGCCTTCATCGAGGTGGGACAGCAAGCTTTGGCCTGTCGAGTACTGGAAAAAGTTGATAGGACTTTTATCCGGGCTGCAAATAAAGATATTTATAGTAGGCACTAAAGGGGAACAAAAGACGGCAAAAGCGATTGCGGAGGGCACAGAAGCAATAGATCTCAGCGGAAAAACTACCCATAAACAACTATTCTATCTGTTTGATCATTCAAAACTTGCAATAACGATTGATTCCGGAGCGATGCACCTGGCAGCAGCAAGCAGGACGAAACTTATTGCACTTTTTGGTGCAACCGATCCTGAACTAACAGGACCGATAGATAAATCCGGTGTTATGCGCTCAGATATTTTATGCAGTCCATGTCTGATAAGAAAATGTTCTATAAACAACAAATGCATGCGGCTTATTACTCCCGAATCGGTATTTGAGAAAGCAGTAGACTGTTTGCATTCCTGATTCAAGGTTTGCAACTATTCTGCTTTTGAATCTGATTGATTTTCCAAAAACACCGATTTCTATAGATAGTGATGAATTGGATAACCAGTGATATTGATGAATTTATCAGCAGCCTTTTGAGACCGCCCTCGGTGCCTTCTATATATTTACAAAAAAGGTCAAAATTTCGGTCCCTCTGCTCCGTATTATGGATTTTTCGTTAAAATATCTAATAATGAGACCACTGCACAGTAAGCAAATTCACAGCTTT
>CAJVZA010000028.1 GCA_913009315.1 uncultured Hippea sp. | reverse complement strand
AGCTCTCTTATCTGCTGATTCCTGCTATATTTGTTCCTTATCCGTTTGCGGCAAATAATCACCAAAAAATCAATGCTGATGAGATCGTCAGGACAGGCGGAGCAGTGATCATCGAGAACGGCAAATTGTCAGGAGAGCTTCTTTATAAAACAATAAAGGAGGTATCTGCTCGGCTTCAGGAGATGTCCGATAGTCTAAAAAAGATCAGGCGGCCGGATGCAGATATTGTGATTTTTCACAAAATGGAAGCTATGCTTTGTAATCTCAATCATGAGTCATAATTTAGTTATCTTTCTCAATATATCCAATTTTTCGACTTTGATATTGCTGTGAATGTATAGGAGATCGTTGGGGTTTCCTATTGCTTTTTCTTCTCCGTCTATTGTGTAAAGTTTGTCTATGTTTATCGTGATTATTTCAAATTTTCGAGTAAGAAACTGATACACGCCGGGCTTTATCTGTCCTTTAAGTTTCAGGAATATTTTATTATTTTCTATCTTTTGAGTAACGGCGATAAATTCAGAGCCGCGCATATATTTTGATGATTTTCTGTATTGAAGCGGTTCATTTTCGAAGAAGCCGAGTGAATACGGTCTGTGGCTTATTTTTTCGAGTTCTTCAAGAAAAAAGTTAATTTTTGAGTGAAAGTTTTCGCCGTTCGATATGGCATCTATGGCTTTCCTGTAAACAGCCGTCGTCAGGGCTGCATAATAGCTGCTTTTCATGCGTCCTTCTATTTTAAGTGATTTTACTCCTGCATCAATCAGTTTATCCAGTATCGGTAATGCGCATAAATCATAAGAATTAAAAATGAAAGTTCCGGTTTTGTCTTCTTCTACGCTCATAGGTAAATTAGGCCGTTTTTCTTCCACAATTTCATAACTCCATCTGCAGCTTTGGGTACAGTCTCCTTTGTTTGCACTTCTTTCTGCCATGCATGAGCTCATAAAGCATCTTCCCGAATACGCCATGCACATTGCGCCATGCACAAACAGTTCAAGTTCCATATCGGAATTTTGCGTAAAGTTTTTTATGTCATTCAAGCTCATCTCCCTGGCAGCTACAATCCGCTTGACTCCAAAATTTTTTAGCAGTTTAGCAGCATGAGAATTTGTTATATTGGCTTGAGTGCTTATATGAATGGGGATATCTAAAATCTCATTTGCCGCTTCAAGGGCGCCCAGATCGGACAATATGACTGCATCGGGGCGGCAATAATTCAGCAGCTTCAGTACTTTAATGAATTCATCAAATTCATTATCAAAAAGAAATGTATTAAGAGTTATATAGATTTTTTTATGATTTTTGTGGACAAATTTTATAGATTCCTTAAGTTCATTATCGTCAAGATTTCCTGCATTGGAGCGCAGACTGAATCGTTTAAGACCTGCATATACGGCATCTGCTCCATAATTTACGGCAGTTTTTATCTTTTGAAAATCGCCCCCGGGGCTAAGCAGTTCAATCATGAGGCAATCTTATTGATGCGGCAATAAAAGTAAAGAGAGAGCTGTTATCAATACGGAAATAAGAGAAATAAACCTGGACATTACTAATACACCGATGCTCTGCAATCAATATTCTCTAAGCTGACAGTATAATCAATCCCTCTCCTATTTCATTTGATTAAAGGCTACAGTTTAATAGGAATATAAATACTATACTCATCTTATTTTTTCTTCTGTTTTTTTTTCTTGATAAAAAAGAACGAAAAAATCAAGGCTGTACAAAATCCGCTAAAATCATTCGCAAAAATACTAAAAAAATAAAACTCGCACTTTTCTTTCCTATAAAATGCAATTCTATAAATAAGGTTATACTCAATAAACAAAGAACTTCTGCGCTTTCGCTCAAACATTATTTTTTATACGCATTTTTATTCAGATTTCTATACGCAGATTTTGTAATGCCGTAAGGGGAAAAAGAGCAGAAATAGTAAAAACAAAAGATAGATAAATGAATTATAAATGTTGAATTATATAGCTTGTATCTTCAATATTCTTTTGTTTATTAAACGTTTTCTTCTTCTTCAAAACAAGGTGCGGCAGCTGTTGCTTTCAAATTCAACAAATTAACCAGTTTGACACGGCTTCCTTATAGCATAAAATATAAACTATGGAAAAAGCTGATATTATTGTTGAAAGAATTTATAAATGGAAACTCGTTGAATTTCTTGAAGATAATGACATTCAATACGAATCTTGGTTTACCGAGACGGTATCAAGATGTATTGTTTCTACTGCTTTAGATGAGGAGAGTCTCAATATGATAAAGAGGTTTTTGTATAAAACACAATGTTCGGCAAGAATTATTCTGCATGATGATGTAATCAGAATTATCTACATAGGTTGATATGGCACTTAATAAATTGGCATTTAATGATGTAAAATTTCAGATAGCGAAGGATTTGCTAAAAACAAACAGCAGCGACGATCAGTGGTTTGATCAGAAAAGGGTCAAAAATGCTATAGAGCAGATTATAAACGGTTATGACGACAGAAATCTTTATCTTTCGGGCAATTTTACTCCTGAGGATAGAAAATATCTCGTAAAACTGCTTAAAGGCAACATCAAAAAAGATTATAAAATTTATGATTGGTGCTATATTTACAATTTTAAAGAGCCGATGAATCCAATAGCAGTTAAGTTGTCTCCGGGCAGAGCATCTAAATTCAAATCTCAGATGAAAAAGCTGCTGGAAAGTTTTAAGAGAGAAATTCCTGAAGTACTGGAAAGCAAAGACTTTTCTTTGCGTATAAGACAGATTATCAATCGAATAAACGACGAGATAGATAAAAGTTTCAGTATCCTTAAAGATGCAGCGGCAGAACTTGATTTTATAGTTAAACCGTCAGCGAAAGGATTGCAGGTTAATCCGTTGATAAACGGTAAGATGGTTACCGAACGGGAGTTTTCCGTATTAAGCAGCGAACAAAAAAAGCAGATAGAGCAGAGACGGCATGCCTTGGACAGCAAAATTGTAGACTATCTTGAAAAAGTAAGAATTTTAGAGAAAAAACGGTGGGATGAAATAGAGAGAATAAAAAAAGAGGCCATATTGCTTGTGATAAGCCATTATATTGATGAGATAGAAAAATATCATTATGACTGCGATAGGATAAAGGAATATTTAAAGGCTATAGAGGAATATACGCTTGAAAACGCCGAACAGTTTTTGCCGGAAAAGACGCCTCGAATTATGTTTCCAACCGATGGTAAAATGCTGCCGTTTGAGGTCAATATACTTATCGATGCTTCAGGACAAAATAA
The DNA here is from genome assembly GCA_913009315.1 of uncultured Hippea sp. Lineage (GTDB taxonomy): Bacteria > Campylobacterota_A > Desulfurellia > JAADFJ01 > JAADFJ01 > JAADFJ01. The sequence goes on along the minus strand of CAJVZA010000028.1, from coordinate 18,678 downwards.
TTCTCCTGTTGTGTATGAGGATAACCCGACATTCTATAATATCGTCGGCAAAATTGAGAAAAAGGCAATGTTCGGTAATCTTATAACAGACTTTACCCTTATAAAGCATGGAGCGCTGCATAAAGCAAACGGCGGCTATCTTATTCTTGACGCCGAAAGGGTGCTTTCAAAACCCGGAAGCTGGTGGGCGCTAAAAAATGCTATGCTTTCAAAGTCAATCAAAATAGAGGATATGCAGGAGCAATTTGGGTTTCTGTCGGCTACAAGCATGAAGCCCGAACCGATAGAGCTGTCCACAAAGGTGATTCTTTTGGGGTCAAGATATCTTTATGTTTTGCTTTCGGCGCATGATCATGAGTTCAATCAGCTTTTTGGTCTCAAAGCCGATTTCGACTATTCGCTTACCTTATCAAACGAGAATGCAGGATCAATACTTGCGATACTGAAGAACCGTTATGATAATGTAAATTTCAGCGAATCTGCTTTTGAAGAGATTGTAAAGTATGCATCAAAAACAGCAGGCAGTAGAAAAAAGATAAGCCCTGATATTACCAGAATTGCATCTATATGCGAAGAGGCTGTTTCGCGGGCGAAAAACAGCGTAAGCGGGGACAGCATAGAAATTACCGGAAAACAGATACGGGATGCAATAAAAAACGACATATACAGAAAAGAACTTTTGAGAGAAAAGATTATTGAAGCTGTTAAAGATAATCAGATAATTGTCGAAACGAAAGGTAAAAAAATCGGCCAGATAAACGGATTGGCGGTTTTGCGGGATGGAGATTTCACATTTGGAACGCTAAGCCGCATTTCAGCCTCCTGTTTTATGGGAAAATCAGGAGTCATCAATATTGAAAGAGAATCTGATCTTTCCGGAAAAACCTTCAATAAGGCATCTATGATAATTGCCGGCTACATGGGGCAAAAATATGCTCAAAAGCACCCGCTTTCACTTTCTGCCTCTCTGGCATTTGAGCAATCTTACGGAATGATTGACGGTGACAGCGCTTCGGTGGCCGAGTTGACGGCAATCTTATCGAGAATAGCGGATATTCCGATAAGACAAGATATTGCGGTAACCGGATCACTATCTCAGGCAGGAGAAGTTCAGCCTATAGGCGGAATTAACGAGAAAATAGAAGGATTCTACAGAATCTGCAAAGAGAAAGGACTCACCGGCACACAGGGTGTTCTATTTCCAGAGCAAAATGTCATAAATCTGATGCTGCCGGGTGAGATTGAAGAAGCAATAAAAAATGAGAAATTTCACCTCTTTACGATGAGCAGCATTGATGATGCTATAGAGCTTTTCATGGGGAGTTTTGCCGGAAAGGCCACAAAGATTGGATATGAAAAAAATAGTGTTCACTTTCTTGTTGATAAAAAATTAAAAAAATATGCCAGATATGGTATGAGTTTTGAAAAAAATGCTTAATATTGTAGATGCCGGAGAGAGTCATGGACCGGCACTCACTGCAATAATAACAGGATTACCATACGGGCTAAAGGTTGATATCGATGAAATAAACGAGGACCTTTCCGAACGTCAAAAAGGGTATGGCAGAGGAGCGAGGCAGACTATTGAAGCCGATGAGGTAATTATTCAATCAGGCATTAGAGGCGGTCTCACAATGGGATCTCCGGTAACGCTTCAGATTAAAAACAGAGATTTCGATAATTGGAAATCGACTATGGATTCTGCACAAAAGAATACAGATAACAATAATCTGCTTGTTCCGCGACCCGGACATGCCGATCTTGCCGGAGCAACAAAATTTCATCAGGATGATTTGAGAAATATTATAGAGCGATCAAGTGCAAGAAAAACGGCAATCAAGGTTGCCGTCGGCAGTCTCCTGAAACAGTTTCTTGCGGTTTTCGGTATGGAAGTGACAGGCTTTTTGGAAAGGGTGCATAACATAGAGGTGAATGAAAAGATTAACTTTACGACTCTAAAAAGTGATATTTCAGCCTCACTGTTTAGAACTCCATACAGACAATACGAACAGGCATTCAAAAAAAGCATTGATGAAGCAAAGAAAAATGGAGATACGATAGGCGGTGTAATCAGGGTAATTGCAACAGGAGTTCTTCCCGGTATAGGCAGCTTTACCGATGATGATCTCCGGCTCGACAGCGCAATAGCGCATGCCGTAATTTCTATTGGTGCAGTTAAAGGCATAGAGATAGGAAATGCGATAGAAAACAGCGGTCTGTTTGGAAGCCAGGTTCACGATGAGATTTTTTCAGAGAATGGTGGAATTGCAAGACGAACAAACAGGGCAGGGGGCATAGAAGGCGGAATGAGCAATGGGGAGCCCATAGATATCCGCTGCTTTATGAAGCCGATTCCAACACTTATGAAATCGCTGAATTCTATAAATCTCAAGACTGGAAAGCCGGATAAAGCAATACGTGAACGATCGGATACCTCTGCAGTCAGAGCGGCAAGTATTGTTGCTCAGTCTGTCGTAGCGATTGTTTTGTCCCGGTTTTTTCTTATGAAATTTGCCGGTGATACGATGAGCGAAGTAATTGATTCTCACAACAGATATCTGGAGTATCTTAATACTTCAGGAAGATATATAGCCTCAAGCTTCGAAGCAGATCTGTAATTTGCCTTAAATTTTTTTATTTTTATCTGCCGCTATTTTATTATCGAGAATTTATTTGATACCCGTTTATTCTGGGATTTCAGAATATCAAAGCAGGCCATTCACCCACAGGCATATATATGGGTGAATGACCTGCTTTTAGAATAAATAAGAACAAAAGGGCTTTCTATAAAGCAATATTATCAAGCTTTCAAAAGTTTTATTCTCGTATCATAAAATGATACACTACCACCTATAGGATCGCTCATGGGGGCGTTTTTGAGAGCGGAGTCAACTCTCATTGCAGCGTTGGGACATAAACCTGTTGCCCTTCTTTTATCGCCCTTAATAATCTCTCCGTCAATATCAACATCCGATGATCCGTATCCCCAATGGCCAAAAGACCAGCTTACCGCAACAACACCCGGTTTCATTCCGCCAACAGCTCTAATTCTCCCCGTTATCTCCTTGTCGATTCGATTGGGAAGATGCCATGCGCCATCGGTATTTGTGCTTGATATAATCTGCGCCATATCTCCGTCTCTCAAACCTGCATCCTTTGCTGTCTTGCGATTTATCAATATGTAGTTTTCGGGCAATGTAAGAGATAACCAATAATCCTGCGGCAAGGTTCTTGACTGGCCGCCTCTTATGTCCTTATATGTAATGAGTTTCAGCGGAAAATCGCTATCGTGCACAACGGCTCCTGCAGCATTTTTAATCGGTTCAAAATTGGTGATTCCCCTGAATCTTTTTCCCGTAAAGCTCTGTTTTTCCAATGCTACGGATTCAGCATAAAAATTTACGCCTTTTGCATATTTATGAACAACAAAACCGCTGTTTCCCAGAAAGCTTTTGCTGAAATTTTCCCATCTGCCTCCTCTGTTGAGAATGTAGATCACCTTTTTCCACAGTTTTGAATCGACGACTGTTTTTTTCCATCTGTCTATATCAAAGACAGCGGGTCCCATATATCGTCTCGATTTAATGAATAATTTCAGCTCCTCTTCCGATGCATCAGGAACGGAATCGTTGGCTTTATCTCCATAAGCAAGATTTGCTGCCATTTTCAGATAAAAATCCTCAGGTCTTGTAAAATCAATGCCATTTCCAAACCCATTTTTTCCGATTCCACCGAGATTCAATTTTTCGCCAATTGCGAACATTACCGCTTCCATAGAGCAGTGCTGTTTCTCACCGTTTATTTCAACAACTTCAGTGAGAGGAGTTACTGTAGGTTGTCTTATTTTGGCCGATTTTTGAGTCACATCCGGGGATGTATGAGGAATTCCCCATCTTTCCCAAATCGCGCAATCCGGGAATATATAATCTGCGTACATCGATGTGTCGCCAATTACGATATCATCAGCAATTAGAAGCGGTATATCCTCTGTACTGGAGAGAATTTTGAGCATTTCGTTTGCTGCAGGAATAGATAAACCCGGACTTCCTTTGTGAATCCATAACGCTTTTACCGAATACGGATATTCGCTTGAAGCAGACGGAAGTATCTCCTGGTAAATATTACCCGAGAATGGAAACCATGTCCGTTTTGCAGGATAGCCTTCAAAAAGGGTACTCTCTTCATATCTTGATCCTTCCCTTGTAAGTTTTGTCCCGAATGAATGAAGCTTATAAGGATTCAAAAGTTTCATAGGAAACGGTTGACCCGGCTTGCTTCCGTCTTCATGCCAATGTCCGCCTCCGGTAGTCAGACCTCCCTTGTGGTCTATATTTCCCATTAGGATATTTAAGGCAATTATAGCTTGAGCGTTGTAATAACCGTTAGTATGTTTGACGGGTCCTCTGTATAACTCAGCTGCCACGCGTTTACCGTGAGAACTAAATTCCTTTGCAACCCACTCTATATCTTTTACAGGAACGCCGCATGCCTTTGACCATTCAGTCATATTCTTTGACAACGCTTGTTCTTTCAGAAGTCTGAAAGCTGTTTTAACCTTTATGCCATTAACGCTTCCGGCATAATCAAGCCTTCCGAAAACAGCATCATCAGAAACCTTTTCAGGTTTATCATCATCGTTAACTACTACAAGCTCGGTTTCTCCCAAGCCAATATCAGATGCTCTCAAAAACTTTCCAGGACCGTCATCTTCTATACGTACGAGATGCGTTGCATCAGACCAGGTTGTTTCGCCAATTTTTTGTGCCGCAGCCTTATTTCCGGCTTTCAAATATTCTTTATCATATTTTTTGTTTACTATGATCCATCTAATCATTGCAAGGGTGCAGGCAGCATCAGTTCCCGGCTCAACAGGCAGCCATTTTGATGCCTTAGATGCACTCTTGCTGAATCTCGGATCAACTACGGCTATACTCATCTCACCCTTGGCCAATCTATTCGTAATTTTGGCAGCCATATTTGTAGGACCAAAGTTCGCTTCTGCAAAACCTGTTCCGAAATAAACTACAAACTTCGAATTCAAAGCGTCGGGTTTCATCTGTTCTGTTTGCGGTTTGCCCCATTTGCCGTTGCTGTATTGTCTTGTTGCCTGTTTGTATGCAATATGATGAGATTGTTCGCAGATAGCTGTGTGTTCAAAAAAGTTTACCGACCCGAAGCTTCCGGTAGTCCACCGCTTGGCAAATTCTTTTCTCCCATGTTCGATTCGACCGGCCATAAATACAAACCGATTGTTTTTAACTCCGAGATCAGGATGATCAGGATCTATCAAAAGATCAAGATTGTTTCTGTATTTTGATTTAAACTGATTGATGCTGAGCTTTTTTTCGGTGATTTTTTTGGCATCGGATGCCATACTTTTTGATAGCTTGGGATTTCTCATTTTGTAGATTTTTTTGAGCCCGTCAACGTAACGGCTTTCTCCTATATCTTTAAAAAGATAGCCGCCTTCAACAATTTCACCGATTGCCTTGTCAAATGAAATAGTTTTCCATTTGCCGCTGCCTCTCGGGCCGTTTCGTTTAAGTACCTTAATAATTCTATAAGGATCATAAAGTGATTGAATTCCGGCCTGACCTTTCGGGCATAGTTTGGCATCGATTTTTACTGCTACCGAAGGTGAAGTATTCTGCTTAAGATTCGGGACCATATTCTGAGCCGAATACGGATTGCCGTCAATCTTGACAGCTACACCATTTTCCAATTTTACTTTTATCGGGCAATCGGTGTGGCATTGCAGACAGACCGAATAAATAATATTTTCAGGTTTTGACAATGAATAGTAAACCGATGCCTCGGCATTTTTAATGTTGCCGAAAGCCAAATCGATCTGACTCGTTAAAAGTACCGATCCGCCAAGAAGCGCACTTGATTTAAAAAATGCTCTCCTTGTGATTTCTTTATTAAGGATATCGCAATCTATCAGCTTTTTCATTATTCACCTCCTTTGGAGTGGCAAATTTCACAGGTTTTATTAGTTGCAAATGCTATATTCGATCTTCGTGCATATCCTATGTAATGCACGCGCGGTTTTGTACCCAATTTACCATATGGATTCCATCTGCTTTCCTTTAAGAGCTTATATACTAAACTATGTTTATCATTTGCATCGCCAAAATACATCGCATCTCCGATACAGGTTGTCACGCATGCAGGCAGCATGCCGTTATCTAACCGATCCACGCAAAAAGTGCATGCTCTTATTGAACCTGTTGTATTTTTTCTTGTAAGTAATTCCCCGTATGCATAGAATCTTCTGGTTTCATACGGTTCTCTTTTTGGTGTTCCATCTGTATAGAAATCACCCCCATCGTAAGAAATTGCATTATATGGACATGCAGCCTTTGCAGCCTTTCCGGCCTTTTTATTATTTGCAAATTTTACATAGTCAAACACAATTATCCCGTCTTTTCTTTTTGTAATGGCATTTTTTGCATATTTGTCAGCTGCCTTTTTACAGGGAGGATTGTCGCACTGCTGGCAGTTTGTAGGCATAAAAAATCTATCTACATTGGGATAATCGCCAAATTCCTGATCAAAAACCCACCTATAGGACGTTCCCGGCGAACAAACATTTTCTGCGGCACATGCAACCACGCAAGCTGTGCAGCCAACGCATTTCCGAACATCAATCATCATAACCCAGGATCTTTCTGAAACAGGTTTTTTCATTGCCCTTTCAAGATCCATCATCAGCAGTTTCCGTTGATTCATCTTTACCTCCTTATTTTTTTTAACTGCAAATTTACAAAACCTTCAATCCTATTACATAAGACTACTATTATTAAGTCTCAACAATATATATTTATAATTCTATTTTACTCGTTTTTTCATCTTTAACATATATCTCCGTATTTCCCGATTTGGAAACAATATTTTATGACTGCTGCAGATCGGCAAATATGGATCTTTGTTTCTGTTTTAGGTAGAATAAGTTTAAGCAATGATTCGCACCTTTTACATCGTTACCCATATTTTTTTCTTGCTTTCGGGCGCTTCCAAGCCTCAAATTAAATTTACAACAACCTAACCTTATTAAAGCTTAGCAGTATTAATTGCGCTATATGTCGGAAAAGATTCTATTGCTTGTGGTAAAATGTTAGAGAATTTTGTAGGATTAATGACTACAAGCTTACAAATACGGATCGTCTGATATTTAACTTATCCTGCCCGTTCCCTCAATAGATACTCACAAGCATTTTTATTTCGTTTTCTTAGCCTATAGCGATGCAGCAAAAGACTGTTGACAAATGTTATTGGAATCTCAGAAATTGCTCTAAAGTTTTCTATCAGGCTCATAAGGTGAGTTATCGTGATGAATTCATAAGCTTTTTCAGCAATATCAACTGTTTATATACGGATTTGTCATTTTTCTGATGATAGGATTTTAAAAAAACTCTATATGCCGCATTGTATTTTTTTAATTTTTTATACACATAGCCTAAATGTTTAAGAATTGTGGGATCACCGCTTTTGGCTGCTTTTTTCAGTATCTTAACGGCCTTCCGGTATTTAGCAAGTTTAAAGTAGCCCCATCCTAAACTGTCTTGATAAAAATTGTTTTCGGGATAGATTTTTAATGCATTTTTAACCATACGTATCCCTTTATGTATATTGATATTTTTGTCTATGTAGATATACCCCAGGTAGTTCATGGCTTCGGCATTTTTAGGGTTTAGTGAAATTGCTTTTTTGAGAAAAATAATGGCACTTTTTGTATTGTTTTTATTCGCATATTCTATATCTGCAATATTAAGATATATATATTGCTTGTTATCGCTGTTGATTCGACCGGATAGCAGCTTTTTATATAAAGAAACCGATTCATCGTATCTTTTTAAAATCCTCAGAAGGCGTGCTTTTGTTATTTTCAGCTTGATATTGGCAGGTTTCAGTTTTAAGGCATGTTCTATGAGCTTCAATCCTTCTTCAGTTTTGTTTAAACTGTTTTTGATTTCAGCCATATTTATTATGGAATCAGCATAAAAATCAGATCCTATGTTGATGCGTGAAAAAAGATTATATGCTGATTTTAGCTCTCCCATGCCTTTTTTTGCCAGAGCAAGATAATATTCTACGTGATAACCTATTGTGTCATCTTTTAGAAGCTGCTCAAAAAGGACTTCAGCTTTTTTGAAATTTTCGAATTTCAGGTAGATCAGACCGGCTGAAAATGCCGCACGGTTCTTAAACCGTTGTCCATTATTTAAAACTTCATTGTAATATAAAAGCGCTTCTTTGTCTTTGCCTATTCTTTCTAAATCGTTTGCAATGTGGTAGCGCAGAAACATATCTTTCGGTCTCCGGACAGCAATTTTTCTATAAATTTTTATTGCTTTCGCGACAGCTCCTTTTTCTTCTTTAAGTTTTGCCAAAAAGAGTCCAAGCTTGATATTTGAGCTATCTAACTTGTATGCCTTTTCAAACAGCTTTTCCGCCTTGCCTTTTAAGCCTAATTTCAAATAGATTGTTCCTTCGGAAATTAAAATTTTCGAATTATTTTTCCCTGTTATCTTCGAAAGCGTAGAAATTGATTTTGAAATCTGTTGTTTTTGAGCATACATATCTGCAAGTATAATTCTTATACTGTTATCATTTTTATTTTTAAGATATTTTTTTGCAACGGTTATTTTTTTATCAGTATTTATGGGCATAGTTCTATTTAACAATAATATTATTATTTTTCTATTCCGGGGATATTTTCTGTGCGCATAAAGTACAATATTGGCAGCCGCATGTTTATTTTTCAGGAACATAAGTTTTGATATATAGATTAGTATTTCAGGAGATCGCTTTATACGTTCGCTTTCTATAGCTTTGTTTATGGCCGGGTTTATTTTGCCGTCTCTTAAATATAGGAGAGATTTGATATATGGATAGTATGGATTTTCTATTTTCTTAATATGAGTGCTGTTTTTTATTTCGGTCACTTTACGGCTGCAGCCGGCAAAAATTCCCAATACAGTTACGGCAATGATTAAAGTCAGAATACTTTTTACGTTTTGCTTATTCACAATCATTAAAGTTATATCAGAATGGATCATTAGTCAACCAAAATTTGAGCCCTGTGCAGTATATGAAAACCGCCGAAAATTCGAGAAGTACCCTTGACAATTCTTCCGAATGTTATAATCTTCTACAAGATCTTTATTATCAGTCGGCTGAGGTTTCCGGCAACGGCTTTTCTCTGAACTCCGCCAGATCCGGAAGGAAGCAACGGTAGGAAAAACTGTCGGGTGCACGGAAAACTTCAGCAGGCTGACCAAAAGTTTTATGTATAAAAATTTAGCTCAAAAATGGCGTCCTCAAAGATTTGCAGAGGTAATAGGCCAGAATGTCGTTGTAACTGTTCTGAAAAACAGCATTAAATCAAAGATGACGGTTCCGTCTTATCTTTTTAATGGTCCTCAGGGAACAGGAAAAACATCCGTGGCAAGAATTTTGGCAAGAACGTTGAATTGCGAAAATCAGGAGGCAGGGGAAGCTTGTCTTAAATGTGAAAGCTGCAGATCATCGTTTGACTCCAGTAATCCGGATATAATAGAAATTGATGGTGCGAGCTGGCGAAAATTGGATGATGTTAGAGAATTGGCCAGATCGCTCGACTATCCGCCTATAGGAAAAAGAAAAATAATAATTATTGACGAGGTTCATATGCTTATAAAAGAGGCTTTCAATGCGCTTCTTAAGACAATAGAAGAGCCTCCGGAGTATGTGACGTTTGTATTTGCCACGACTGAACCCGATAAAGTTCTTCCGACCATCGTTTCGCGCTGCCAGCAGTTTGAATTTAAGCGGATTCCGGTTAAACTGATTTCTGATCAGCTGGAGCATATCTGTAAAGAAGAAAATATAGAGTATGAAAAAGAAGCGCTCAATGAGGTGGCTCAATTTTCTGAAGGTAGTTTAAGAAATGCAGAAACTGCTGCTGAGAAACTTTTATTTTATTCCGGCGGCAAAATATTGTCGGAGAACATTTCAAAGGCGTTGGGCATCTCATCAGAAAAAGCGATTGACAATTATCTTGCGTTGATAGCATCCGAAGATATTGAGGGGCTTAACAAATTTCTGGATGATCTCGAAGAAAAGAATTATGATCCTTATAATTTTGCAAAAAGGGCTGCTATGCGTGCTCAGGATAAGGTTATATCGGGTGAGAATGTCCATATATGGTTCAATATCGCAGATTTGCTTATATCCGGCATGATAAAAAGCAGAATGATAGGCGAATCAATGCTTTTTTTAAGAAATGCCACTCTGAAAGCAGCTTATACAAAAAAAATTGATGATGCAGCTTCTTTTATTGAATCTTTAACGAGAAATGCGCAGCGCAGCAAGTATAATAAAATTGTGACAACTGATTCGGCTATATCGGAAAGTAAGATAGAATACAAAACCGAGCAAAAGACTGAAACGGTTCCGGATGTTCAAGCTGTTTCTTCGAGCGGAAATGCAGTAATGCATAATGAAAATGATAATAACATCTGGAATGAACTGTTGGATAATCTTGATGAAGGCTTTACAAAAAGTTGTCTTAAAAACTATTTTGAACTCAAGAAAAAAAATGAGAAATGGTATCTGGTACAAATCAATGGAAACGGCGGTTCACGCAAACGCATAGAAGATGAGTTTGGAAAAATAAATACCGTTTTTTTAAGGTTGACCTCTTTTAATATAGAATCTATTATTAATGGCGAGCAGAATGAGAAGAAGATCGTTTCTAATAAGAACAGTGAAATTGTATATAAGAAAAATGACACGGAGGATAAAATGGTGAAGCTTTTAAAAGAAAAATATGATGCTGCCGTGGTATGGAAAAATTATGTCTGATCTGTTTAATTTTGGAAATATAGGCGAACTGCTTGGAAAAAGCAGCGAAATTACCGCACATTTTAAAAAAATAAGGGACGGTCTTGAAGAGGCCAGGGTAACATGTGAAAGCGGCGGAGGAATGGTTCAGGCTACACTGAACGGAATGGGCAAGGTTATATCGATTAAAATAAGCGAAACAGCTGAATTAAACGATAGAGAATTTTTGGAAGATCTCATAATTTCTGCTATTCATTGTGCTGAAAAAAAAGCGAAAGAATTATCAAAGGAGAAGCTTGGAATTTTTGCCGGCGGTGTCGATATGATGAATCTGTTATGATAAGATTTCCGGAGAAATTCAATAATCTTGTTGATGCTTTATCAGGATTTTCAGGTGTAGGCAAGCGAACAGCGACCAAAATGGCTCTTCATCTGTTTAAAAATCATGATTTGGCGGTTAACCTGGAACTTGCAATAAAAGAGGTTGCAAACAGTATAAAAAGCTGTCCTTTTTGCGGAAATATGACTGAGGCCGGGTTGTGTAATATCTGCCTGGACGACAAGAGAGATAAGCGGCTTTTTTGTATTGTTGAAACTGTAGACGATCTCATCAATATTGAAAACAGTGATTCTTTTCGAGGAATTTATCTTGTTCTTGGAGACCACCTTTCCCCTCTTGAGGGGATCGGAACCGATAAGCTTTTTGTCGAACCTATGCTCGAAAAGTTGCGTAGAAATCTGATTGACGAAATTCTAATTGCTACTAATCCCGATACAAATGGTGAGAATACGGCTTTGTATATTAAAGAGCTTGCAAAATCGTATAATGTCAAAATAACAAGAATTGCTTATGGAATACCATTTGGTGTATCATTGGGTTATATTGACAAAACAACCTTGGGTAAGGCAATTGTCGGGAGAAGTCAATTTTGAGATATAATATTTCCGATAAAAATATCTTGCAAAATAAGGAGATTGATATTTTATGAAAGAAACGAATATTGCGTTGGATATCGATTTGAGAGAAAAAAATGATGCAGCTTTGCTTAAAGCAAAGATAGCTGATATGGAAGCCGGTAGGCGATTACTGATTTATATTTGCGGCATCTCAATGCTTGACGAAATTAGGCAAATTGAAAATATCGAGGTTATGAGCGTACTGAAAAAGAATGAAGTTAATTGGATTGTTGCACTCAAGCGCCTGTAGCTCATACGGATAGAGCGCCAGACTCCGGATCTGGAGGCGAGGGGTTCGAATCCCCTCAGGCGCACCAAAATTTCTTTCGATGTTAAAAAACCAAGCGATTCATAAAAAGAAAGATTTGCAGAGAATCAAAGATTGCTCCGGTAGCCTGTTGTTCTTTTGAGCTGTTACAGTATTTTTTCCATGCCGAAATAGAGCCCGATCCCGATGAAAAAAGCAATGTAACCTATAATGATGAACTTTGTTGTAAACGCTGCCGGGTTATGTGTATCTTTATGCGATGTATAAAGTCTGTAGGCAATCAGATTGGCCAGCGATCCAACAAGACTTCCGAACCCGCCGACATTTGCCCCCCAGAGCAAAGCCTTCCATTGAGTTGTAAACTTGGCGAACAATAACGTTGCCGGGACATTGCTGACAACCTGGCTTGCCAAGGCGGAGAAGATGAAGATATGCCCTGCGTTCTCAAGATTGGCGGCGAAAATGCTCTTCATATTTTCTGAAATACCGAAAAAACAGATTAAAGTAAGTAAAAGAATATAGTCAATATTAAGACTGCCCCGATCAAATAATATAACATAGATTATAACGATTATTCCCGCTTGAACCGGCAAAACACGAAGAATCGTCAAGATAACGGTTAATAATAATACCCCATAGATAAACGCCCTGTATTTTATCGGGGAATTTGAATGATTGGTTTTTCTGTTGTTTGCTGTTTTGATAAAAAGTGATGCCAGGATGAACAGCGTCAGGAATGTTATTGAGAATGGCGCGATAGACAAAATAAATGTTTCAGGCCGAATATTATAAAACCAATAGATGAATAAATTCTGCGGATTGCCGAAAGGCGTTAAAGCTGAGCCTGCATTAGCGGCCAGAGCTTCGAGAATAACGAGTATGTCCTTACGGTCGGTCGTAAGCGCCAATGTCAGCGGAACGATTACAATCAGAGCCGCATCGTTTGTTATAAACATCGACAAAAAGAAAGCGGCACATATCAACTTCAGCGGAAGACGTGTTCCTTTTTCAAGGCTCTGAGACAAATGTATCATCAGGCCGCTGCGTTCAAGCCCCTTAACCGTAATAAAAAGTACTGTCAGAATGAATATAATCTGAATATCATCTCTTGAAAAAGAGGGCAGCTGATTCAAATAAACAGAGGTAAGAATAATCCCTGCAGCAGATGCAAAAAATAGCCATTCTTTTAATAAAAAATCAAGAAATATGCGCTGCTGATTCAATTTGTCTCCTGTATATCTTTTGAGGGTTAGCGAGGGACAGTTCTATTAAACCTATCATTTTGAGCTCTCAATCCGAAATACCGGAAATTAATAGAAATGTCCATAAGTTCCCACGGCTAAATGGGGTGGCGAGAAGTGGATGCAGTTTTATTTTACTCATGTGTAATTGTTTGCTATAGGTTTTTTTCCGTATTTTGAAGTTGATATAAACTGACGGCATTTTCGTAAAATACTTTTCTCGCCATTTTTTCACCTATCGCATCGATAATCATAAAAAAATCTTTGTCGGAATATTGTTTTGGTGCTCTGGTGGATGGAAGATCGGTGCCGAATACAAGAGCATTTGGATTAATTGCGATAATTTCCTTTATTGCCTTTTTGACATCAAAATCGACCCTGCCGAAACCTGCGGCTTTGACATATACGCCTTTTTCTACAAGCGACAGCAGATTGGAAAAGCCTGCTTTGGACAGACCCAGATGATCAATGCTGACAGATGGAAGTGAGATAAGCATTTTGTGCAGCTCTAATAGATCTTTTGAGTCTGCATATAATTCAGTGTGCCACCCGACTGTATCGTGGACCCGCTTGGCAAATCGTTCAAGATTTTCAACGCACTCGGAACCGCCGCGTTTCAAATTGAAACGAATTGCTCTCACGCCTGCTTCGTTCAGCTTGATTAATTCATTGTCGGAAACGTCTGCAGGCAGTTGAGTAACGCCGACAAAGCCGGGTCCGAGTTTTTTTAAGGCGGCGAGCAGGTAAGTTTGATCAAATGCCTGAAATGAACCGGAGACAACGGCCCCGCCGACGATGTTATAATTTTTGGTTCTTTTTTTATAATCTTCTACTGAAAAATTATCCGGCAAATATCCTTGGTTTGGAACAAGAGGAAAATTTTTGTCGATAATGTGAAAATGACTGTCGAAAACTTTGAATTGGTTTAATTCTCTCATAACGTCAATGCAGTTCTGCTCTTTTGAAAAGTTTCTATCATCCATGCTTCTAATCTTATCAGATATCATATTAGTTTCTATATAAATGTCGAAAAAGTTGAAAAAGGAGAAAACCTGTCTAAATTAAAAACATTAGCCTGCGCTATCTTTGCATAAAAAGTTATTATATAATAAATGATAACGGACTTTCATCTATTTTTTAAATCAGGAGGTGTCCATGAACTATACGCGTATTAGAAAGTTAAGGGACAAATATGCTATTGTCGGTGTCGGTTATACACCTCAAGGCAAGATTCCCGGACGAACCGCAATGAGCTTTTATGCCGAGGCAGGTGCAAATGCCATACAAGATGCCGGTTTAAAAAAAGATGCGATAGATGCTCTCATATGCTACAGGCAGTTCCCCGCCGCTAATGATGAACCGGAAGCAACTCCATATCTCGTTGCCCAGCATTTGGGAATAACACCTGCTATTTTGAGTCAGGAATCTTATTGCCCGAGACATCAGTTTATTCAGGCCGTTTCTTTGCTTGAGGCCGGTTTTTGCAACTATGTTCTGATAATTTATGCCGATAATGCCGTTTCCGGCAAGAGGATGTTTATCAATGAAGCAACACATTCGGAATCACCTGCATATAACTTTGCCTATGGAGAATTTGGATTTGTTGCAGACTATGCAATGGCGGCAAGAAGAGCTATGCATCAGTTTAAAACCGGACCTGATACATGGAAGGAAATAGCGGTAAATCAGAGAAAATGGGCGAATCTTAACCAAATGGCTGCAATGCATAATAAAACTCTTGATTATGACCAATATATGAATTCTCCGTATCTTGCCGAACCTTTCAGAAGACTGGATGCAAGTTTGATATCTGATGGCGGCAGGGCATGCGTTGTAACTTCTGTGGAGAGGGCAAGAGATCTTCGGCATCCGGTAGTTGCCATTATGGGAGTCGGAGAGGCGAATCCGTCGGTCGATATTCATCAGTCCGCCTATATGAGCGGACCCACGGGAGCAAAAAAGGCATCGGAAACGGCGTTTGGCATGGCCGATATAAAACTTGATGCAATTGATGCATGCGAAATATACGATTGTTTCACTTATACGGTTGAGATAACAATGCAGGATTACGGGTTTTTCAGCCCCGGCGAAGGTAATGAGTTTTTTAAGGATGGAAAAACTGCTCCTGGAGGTAAAATGCCGGTAAATACCTCAGGAGGTCTGCTTTCGGAAGCATATTTTATGGGACTTACTCCGATCACCGAAGGAGTCATGCAGCTTATGGGACGTTGCGGCGAAAGACAATTAGGAGAAAAAACCGGAACGAATAAGCCTGAGATAATTTTGTGCAGTGATAACGGAGGTGTTTTGCAAACTCACTCATGTTTGATATTGAGGAGGTTATGAATGGAAATTAACAGAATTGCTACCGCAGACACGGTCTTTTTTTGGGAAGGCTGCAGCAATCATCAACTAAGATTTCAAAAGTGCGATGAATGCGGTCATGTTAGATGGCCGGCATCAATAATATGTCCCAAATGCCATTCTATGAAAACGAGCTATATTGTTTCCGAAGGCGAAGGGGAAATCTATAGTTTTGTTATATATCATGCGGTATTCAACAGCAATTTCAAAAATAAGGTTCCCTATGTTGTTGCGGTTGTCAGGCTGAAAGAAGGTCCGCATTTATTGACTAATATTGTAGATTGCGATTTTGCAAAGCTGAGATGCGGCCGGAAGGTTAAAGTTGTTTGGAGAAAGATTGGGGAAGTTACAGTGCCATGTTTCCAATGACTTACATAGCCGGGTTATTCAATAATTCTGTTTGTTGCCGATTTAAGATGGCTATTTTCGCCGCTTATAGCTGGGCGGAACAATAAACATTGAGACTATCATAAAAAGAAACAGAAGAATATAAATTAACTCAAAAACCCATGGAGACCAGTTGTAGAAAAGCAGATGATGCACCCAATACGGGATAAATCCGGATGAATAAGCAGATATTTTCTGTGCGCCGCGAAGCTCCGCCTCCCATTCTGTAAGCGGACAAAAAATACCAAACAAAACTTCAACGATGACAATCGCCATAGCAGATAGATGTATCCATCGAAAAACAGGATTTCTGATAAATACCCATTTCATAAAATAGCCTAAATAGATAATCGCCAGTCCGATAACGATGAACGAAACATAGAAAAAATGAAGAAACAATATCAGGTTTGCAAGCAGTGTGTTCGTCATACCATATCCTGTGAATTTTGCTTAATTTTTTGCATGCTGCAATAATAATTCGCTCTTTTTGTTAATGAGACTGCTGTACAATTAATTTTTGATAATACATGCCGATATCCACAATTTAGTCGTAATTAATGGAGGCACCTAAAGTTCAAAACATCCATAATCTTTTTCTCTTAATAACTCATTGACTTCGTCTTTATCAAAATATTCAGGGTCAAATTCGCCTCCTAACCATTCAATATAACTTTCATATTCTTCATGGTCGGGCTGCTTAAGTATTTCCAACATTTCCGAATAGCCCCATACTCCTCCGCAATCCTCCGGAGGACAATTCATTTTTCCTTTCAAACAAACCGGATAAGTAATTTTATCATCAAGCGGGAGAATTTTCTCTAAAATAATATTATGTTCCCATCCGTCACCAAAGTCGTATTCGTAAATTATTTTTTCTTTCTCCTTTTTTAATAAATCCGATATTTTCATTTTTTTGTAATCCACATTGTTCATTTCATTCCACAAATCATCATCAGGCATTCTTTCTGTGTAAAAAGTTTTATTTTTAATAAATTGATGCAGATGTGAATTTGTCCATCCCATTGATGTTTGAATTATTTTATGAAAATCCGGCAACAACAAGTCAGACGGAATCAATAATCTTCTCCAAATCTTGGGTTTAAATCCTTTTAATGCTATTTGAATTTGATAAACTTTTTTTGTCATATTTCCTCCTTTGAATATAGTTAAAATTTTACTTTTACTCTTTCTGTGATTGTTGACAACGTCTTGCAGATATGCAAAGTTCCGAGCCGAAGGTGGAAGATTCGGATGGAGCATAGCAAAGTCACATAGTCCGCGCTATACGTACCCGTAAGGGTCGGAGTGTTAGCGGAGAGTTCGTTCATGATACCTTAATCTTCCAGTTGCATACGTCATTGGCACAAATCATTCCGGACATTACTGCAGCTTCAATTCCTCCGCCCGGGAACGTAGAAGCGCTTGCCAAATATAAACCTTTTATCGGTGTTTTAAAGCAGGGTCTCTTGGTGCCAATTGACTGATCGAATGCATAAATTGCCCCTTCCGGCATAAATGTGTATCTTTCGAAAGTTTTCGGTGTTGCTGCGTCTTGCACAATTATATGCCTGCCTAAATCTGCAATCGCTTTCTCCGCTTTTTTTATGAGTATTTCTGCACGCTCTTTTTTCTTTTCCAAATACTCCATAGTTCCCCTTTCTGGAAAATTATAGTAATCTGCACTCGTTAATATTGTAACGCTTGCTTTATCCTTCGGCGCTAAACTTGAATCAGCGTTTGAATTAACAACAATACTGTACCCCTCGTCCAAATTCTCGATAAGTGTCGGATAATCTGATAAATCCATATCTACTCCCAAGAATACCATAAAGCATGAGGGAGACATCTTCAAGCTTTTTATGTACTCAACGAACTCCTTATTCAAATTCTCCACTCCGACGAGCTCCAAAAATGTGGTTTTAGCATTTGCGTTGGCAACAACTATTGGGCTTCTAAAAACCTTATTCCTAACTTTCACACCCCTAACCTTCCCATCTTCTACCAAAATCCTGTCCACTTTATGCCTAAGCAGGACTTTACCGCCATTACTCTCAACAACTTCCTTCAGGGTGTCTGCAAACCTTTGAGCCCCTCCCTTTGGGAAATATCCACCGTGAATGTAATACGAAACTACAGCGAAAAGTGCACTGTTTGCCGAAGTTTTCTCAGTTTTTGTTCCCACGTAACCCAACAAAGCGCAGAGCAAAGTCTTTAAGTCCTTATTGGTGAAATATTCATCAAGCTTTTGCTTATACGTCTTGTTCATCCATTCGTAAAAGTGGGGGTGTTCTTTTGGGTAATCTAAAAGTTTTTTCTCACCGGAGACTTTAACAATCAGCCAGGCAGGTAAAGGCGTGCCGTAGGCTTCGACATCGCTATAGCATTCCTCATAAGCCTTTTTAGCATCATCAAAGAAAGCACGAATATTTTCTTTCTCCTCCGGGAACATATTCGATAGAACTTTCATGAATCCTTCCAAACTACCGGCATTGACTTTCCTGCAGATCGGAAGAGCGTCGTGTAGGGAAAGAGTGTAGATCTCGGTGGTCGCCGTAGCATTAAAAAAAAAAAGATAATAACAAAATAAAACCGGAACAGGTATCTGACCACTGTGATCTCACTCTATCACATCTA
>CAJVZA010000027.1 GCA_913009315.1 uncultured Hippea sp. | reverse complement strand
TTTTTGATTGAGTTCTTCTATTGCCTTGATATTCTTTTCGCTCAGCATGCCTCTGTCGCCTACAAATACAATTTCATCAATGGAGTATTCTCTTTTCAGTTCACCTATAACTTCTGCAACGGTAGTTACAATGCCGATAACAATCTGCTCCTTATCGTTGCGCTTATCGCGGGAATAACCGTATTGGGCAATAATGCATTTGTATCCTTCAAAATAGCTTCCGGTTATATCATGATAGAAGTGGAGATTGTATTTATGAATGAAAGAGAGGTTGACAGATTGTCGGTTATTAAAGAAGTGCATGCAGGACAGATTAAGGCTAAAGACGCAGCAGAATCGCTTAATATTCGCTTAATATTACAGATAGGCAGATAAGAAGAATATTGAGAAGATATAAAATAGACGATTGAAATTATATTTTATTCAGAGATATTTTCTATTGTTTGAATTTTTTGTCGTCTGTTTCATACTCTTTTAGTTTATTTCTAAGTGTCCTCGATGTTACACCTATCATTTCTGCGGCTTTTGTTTTGTTTCCGCTGCATTTTTCCAAAGCTTTGTAAATTAACTTTTTTTCCATATCGGCAAGCGGTATTACGGAAAATTTTTCCTCCTTGATATCGGCAGAATATGTACCATGGAGAAAAATATCACTTTTTGTCAACAGTTTGTCGTCCGAAAGAGCAACTGCCCGCTCTATAACATTTTCCAATTCTCTTATATTGCCCGGCCATGAATAATTTTTCAGCATTTCCATGGCATCATTGTCAATAGATTCGGCAACTCTTTTAAACTTAGACGCATATTTTTTTAAAAAATAACCGGACAAAGTTGCTATATCGCCTTTTCTATGTCTCAATGGCGGTATGGTGATTGTTAAAGCATTGATTCTGTAAAAAAGATCTTCTCTTATTTTTTTTTCTTCAATGGAATCTTTTATGTCTCTGTTTGTGGATGATATAAAACGAAAATTAACCGGAATGATTTTTTTGCCGCCAATTCTTACGATCTCCTTTTCCTGAAGAACTCTCAATAGTTTTGCCTGAAGGTTACCCGGCATTTCCGTGATTTCATCGGCAAAAAGTATTCCGTTCGAAGCCTCCTCAAACTTTCCCTCTTTCATGACGGCTGCATCGGTAAAGGCGCCTTTTTCGTAGCCGAACATTTCACTCTCAAACAGATTCTCGGGAACGGCGGAACAGTTTATAGCCACAAAGGGTGTCTGCTTGTCTGAACCATTCATCAGGGTATGAATATAACGGGCTATTACCTCTTTTCCCGTTCCGCTTTCTCCGCACAAGAGTACCGGCATGTCGGTGTCAGCCACTTTTCTGAGTATATTTTTAATTTTCAGTATATCAGGTGAATTTCCTATAAATTTATCCCCTATAATATCATTTTCGTATTTCACAAAACGTGCAGCCCTATCTATGGCTTCTTTTAATATCTTATTGTTGAACGGCTTAATAATAAAATCTGATGCACCAAGTTTGAATGCCTCTACCGCAAGCGCCACACTTCCGTATGCCGTAACCAAAATTACAGGCATATCGGAAAATCGTTTCCTTATTTTTTTCAATAGGTCAACGCCGCTCATTTCAGGCATTCTGATATCACTTATCACAACGTTGATTGAATCATCAAGAATACTTAATGCAGCATTGCCGCCGGCAGCGAGAGCAGATTCATACCCAAATTTTTTTATTGCCGCTGCCAATGCTTTTCTCATCTGATGGTTGTCATCTACAATTAATACTCTCATTCTTCTCCTTCTTGCAGGCGCAATTGTCTAAAAGACCGGCTAATTTGAACTCCTATATCCGAAACTAGAGTTATATAGAAGTGCCCTATAGTCTTTGTTTGTTCGGCAAACGGTATAACTATTTTGAAATATCTAAAAATCCAAAATAATAATATCTTGTCGTATAGATTATCCGAATGAAAGCCGGCAATTTGTGTTTTCAATATAATGATATCAAAAATAGCCATAAAAATTATTCTATCATAATTCGAGATTACAGTTTATGTATCAAATTTACATTTTTTATTCAAATAAATCATCTAAACTTCTTGACAGCTTATGTGTAGCACATTACACTATAATTAGTATAATTGTAATTGATCTGTTGCGTAAGTCAATTACCAATATCGGGAAATGCCCGAGCTGAAAGTAATGCGGCGTGAAGATTGATGCATGGAACAATTTTTGCTAACTATTTAAGAAATAGAGTAAGGAGGCGATTTTGTTAGACAACAAAATATACAATATTCTGGCTGCTAAGATGAGAGAGCAGATAGTTAGAATCAACCTTACATCATCCAACATTGCAAATATAGACACACCGGGATATAAAGCAAAGAGGATTGCGGATGCAGATAGCAAATTTGGTAACGATCTTATGCTTGAAATAACATCATCAAGGCATATTCAGCCATCATCAGGGCAAACATATGATATTATTAAGAGCAATGATATTGCAAGAAATGACGGCAATAATGTTAATATGGAGAAAGAGATGGTAAATATTGCAAGAGCTAAAGAAAAATACGCTCAGATCTCTTCTATTTTGAGATTCAAGCTGCATTCGATAGATGCATTGCTTGATCAGTTGGGGAGGGTATAGCAATGATAAAGGCTTTTGAGATTGCAGCAAGCGGACTGAGCGCTGAGCGATTAAGAATGGATATCATATCATCCAATATAGCAAACAGCAATACGGTTAAAACAGAGGATGGCGGTCCGTACAGAAAGCGATCGGTAGTATTTGAGGCAGTTCCGTTTAAAAATTATCTGTCAAAGGTAAAGGTTGCCGATGTGATAAGAGACGATAATCCTCCGAAACTAAAATATGAACCAAACAATCCTTTGGCAGACAAGAACGGATATGTTAAATATCCCGATATTAACCCTATTATTGAGATGACGGATCTGATTGAAGCTATGCGTGCGTATCAGGCAAATTCATCTGTGATAGATGCCGCTAAAAGTATTGTTAAAGATACGCTTTCCGTGCTCGGCTGAAATAGCGAATGATACACAAAATAGATAGACATACAAATAGTAAACGGGATGACCGGCTATTACAATAAAGAGTGTGTGCGGACAGGGCAAGGAGGAGATATAAATGGATAATGTAAATAAGATTAACGGTGCGGCATTAGTTGATCCTCTCAACAAGCAATCTATATATAAAGGAAACGGTTTTGGGAAAATTCTTGAGGATTCAATAGAGAAGGTAAATAAATTGCAGCAGGAAGCCGATAATTCCGTAAAGAAGATTGCAGAAGGCAAAGGGGATGACATAGTCGGCACTGTTCTTGCGCTTGAAAAGGCTGATCAATCGCTGAAATTAATGACGGAAGTTAGGAATAAAGTCATAGCAGCGTACAATCAGGTAATGCGCATGCAAGTATGAACTGAATGAACTTCAGTCTTTTATTGCAGGAATTCAGCAAGCTATTCAAAAATTTATCGACAGCTCAGAAGGTTGTTTTAACATTTTTTGTTACATTGTTATTTGCAGGATTGATTGCGCTTTCGCTTATATCCAATAGAGGACAATATTCGCTTTTATATTCAGGCTTAACGCCGTCTGATGCATCTAAAGTTACAATTGAACTGAAATCGCTGCATATTCCATATAAGCTTGCGAATGAGGGAAGTGTGCGTGTGCCTTCCGGCAAGGTTTATGAAGCAAGAATGGAGCTTGCATCAAAAAATCTTCCATCCGGAGGTGTCGTCGGTTTTGAATTATTTGATAAATCAAATTTCGGAATGACGGATTTTGTACAAAATATAAATTACCAGAGAGCGCTTGCGGGGGAGCTTACAAGAACAATAAATAGTTTGAACGAGGTTCAAAGCAGCAGAGTCCAGATTGCCATACCCAAACCGTCGATTTTTGTTTCAGAGCAGAAAAAGCCCACGGCAAGCATTGTGGTTTCGCTGAATAGTCCCCTTTCTTCATCGAATGTCAAAGCAATTCAGCATATCGTTGCCTCAGCTGTACCCGGTATGACAATTAGAGATGTTACGGTTGTTAGTTCGAATGGCGCAATGCTGAGCAATTCAAAAGAGCAAGCTGTAGATGATGAGAAGGTTCAGTATCAGAAACAGATTGAGCAGCTGCTTGAGAACAAGGTAAGAAGACTGCTTACTTCAATTGTAGGAAAAAAGTTTTCTGTCGCTATAAAAGTTGATGCCGATTTTAGCAAGATAAATCGGCAATCGGTAGTTTATGATCCCAACTCTGTTCCTGTTAGTGAACAATCTACAACTGAAAAAAGCAGTAAAGTTGTGACTTCCGGAATTCCGGGCGTAGTTTCTAATATTACTTCGACTCCGTCGGTTCAATCAAAGCTGTTTCCTTCATCATCAAATAAAAAAGTTACAACAAATTATGATGTCGGCAAAACGGTAACACAAAGCAGCGAAGAGCCGGGAAGAATAAAACATATCAGCGCAGCTATTATTGTTGATGGAACTTATATTATGAAAAACGGCAAGCTGATATATCAACAGCGATCTGCTTCACAGATGAATAAAATACAGAATCTTATTGCTTCAGCTATCGGTTATGATAAAGATAGAGGTGACCGGCTTACAGTAGCAAATATTCAATTTAAATTACCCAAAGTCCAGCCTGCAATGAAAGTTAATGCAATATCGAATATTTCCGGCAAAATTAATCAATTTGCCACGCCTTTGCGCTATCTCCTGAGTTTAGTTATTCTTATTATTCTATATTTGTTTATTGCAAAACCTCTGCTTAAAAATCTCTCAAGACCGATTGCAGCGACATCCGAGGGGATAGACTCAACTATTGTTGGAAAAAAGATGTCGGATATTGAAAATAAAATAAAAAGAGAGTTAGCCGTTGAGTCAAGATTGACTGAGGCTCAGATGAAAGAAAAGCAGGTAAACGAAAATATTAAAAAAGAAGTTGATGTTGCACCTGAAATTGCTGCAAATATTGTTAAAGACCTGATAAATGAATAAGCTCAATGGATAATGTCAATTCTGAAAGGCTGTCAGGTGTAAAAAAGGCCGCTATTATTATTGTTGCGCTTGGTGAAAATCTGGCTTCAAAGGTATATAAATATCTGTCACAAGATGAGATTACTTCAATTTCTGAGGAGATAGCAAGAACTAAGTCGGTTGACTCAGTAGTTGCATCGCCTATTTTAAAGGAGTTTCATAACTTAATTAGGGCAAATTTGTATGTTAAAGAAGGCGGTTATGAATATGCAAGAGATCTTATACTCAAAACTTTATCTGAAAAAGAGGCAAAAGTTGTAATAGCAAGGATTGAAAAAACTCTTAAATACGGGAATAGTTTTGATTTTCTTTCTAAAATTGGAGCAAAAGAGCTGATAAAATTCCTCAAAGATGAACATCCTCAGACTATTGCCGTTGTGCTTGCCAATATGAAACCGAAACGATCAGCTGAGATTTTGTCGCAATTAAATGCAAAACTTCAAGATAGTGTTATGATGAGAATGGCAAGTACGGAAAATGTATCGCTTGAAGTGCTGAAAAAGGTATCTGATATTCTAAAAGAACGACTCAAGAATGTTCCAATATCTGCCGGAATTGAAGTTGGAGGCGTAAAGAATGTCGCTGAGATTTTCAACAATATGGATCGTGATAATTCTAAAAAAATACTGGAAAGTATTTCTCAAGCGAATGAAGCGTTAGCTATACAAATACGTGATCTTATGTTTGTGTTTGATGATATAGCCAAGCTGGATGACAAATCTATTCAGGAAATGCTCAAGCGTGTCGATAAGAAGAATCTCACTATCGCTCTTAAAGCTACTACTGATGAGATTAAGGGAAAGATTTTTGCCAATATGACGACAAGAGCAGCCGGTGTTCTTAAAGAAGAAATGGATTATTTGGGTCCGGTAAAGGTAAAGGATGTTATGGTTGCCCAGCATAGCATAGTTGAGGAAATAAGAACTATGGATGAGGAAGGTATAATATCTATTTCAACAAATAGCGAAGAAGATGCGTATATTTCTTAAAAAACCGGATAATCACCATTGCAGAGTAGATAACGACCCCCATTCGATATTTAGTAATTCAGAAGGCATATCCGATGAAGAAACAGACATCAGGTATAAGAAAGGATATATTAAAGGAAAAGAGGAGGGAACGGCCATCGGCAAAAAGTATGCCGAAGAACTTTTAAACAGGAAATACGAAAAAGCATACAAAAATATTGATGATTCCGTGAGAAGACTGGAAGATATTCATCAGGGATACATTAAAATGGTAAATGCCTTGCAGGCTGAACTTCCAAAACTGATTGATGCTATATTAGAGAGATTGATAGCAAGGGAACTCAGTGAAGATGGCGGTACTATCGTAAAAAATATAATCAAAGAGATGTCGAAGAAGATAAGTTCGGATTTTGTGGTTCATGTGTCGGAATATGATAAAAAGTATTTAGAAAATAACAGCTCGATAAAAATAAAAACAGATAAGACACTAAAACTTGGAGATGTAATTTTGGATTGGAAATATGGACAGGTTGACGGCAGAATTGAAACAAAAATTAAAAATATAGAAGATTGGATAAACGGTATAGACCTTGAACATTTTATCAAAAAGAATTGAAGGCATAAGAAAAGCCGGCCTGTATGGCTACTCGGGAAAGATAGAAAAAGTTGTGGGTTTGACTATACAGACAACAGGTATTCCTGCGCGGCTGGGAGCTCTTTGCAGCATCCATATAGAAAAAGAGGAAAGTTTGCTTTCTGCCGAGGTTGTTGGTTTTGACGGTAGAAAAATATTTCTGATGCCGCTTGGGTCAACCGATGGTATAGCATCAGGAAATCTTGTAACTTTAGATAATCATGATCTTTCTGTGGGATGCAGTGATAAGCTTTTGGGGAGAGTAATCGATGGACTGGGAAATCCTATTGATTCTAAAGGTGATATTTTGCCGACAGAGCACTATCCATTATTTGGAAAACCTATATCTCCACTATCAAGAGGCATAATTAATGAGGCTCTGGAAACGGGAACAAAAGCCATTGATTGCTTTACCACCTTAGGAAAGGGACAGAAAATCGGTATTTTTGCAGGTTCGGGAGTCGGCAAAAGCACCTTGATGGGGATGCTTGCACGAAGCAGTAATGCCGATGTTAATGTAATTGCTTTGATAGGTGAGCGCGGACGCGAGGTCAAGGAGTTTATTGATAGAGATTTGAAGGAAGGTTTGGATAGATCTGTTGTTGTGGCTGCCACAAGTGACCAGCCTCCTTTAGTGAGACGAGAGGCTGCTTTCTGTGCAACTGCAATAGCGGAATTTTTTAGAGATATGGGAAAAGATGTTCTTCTTGTGATGGATTCGGTGACCCGCTTTGCAATGGCTCAAAGAGAGATAGGTCTTTCTATCGGTGAGCCTCCATCGACGAAAGGTTATACTCCTTCGGTGTTTTCTCTGCTTCCGAGACTTATGGAAAGAGCAGGCAAGATAGACGGCTCCGGCAGCATAACAGCGATATACACGGTTTTGGTTGATGCTGATGATTTTAATGAACCGATTTCAGATGCCTGCCGGTCTATACTTGACGGTCATATAATTCTCTCACGGGAAATAGCAGAGAGAGGATTGTATCCTCCTATTGATGTAAACAAAAGTATTTCCAGATTGATGCCGTATATGCGATCAAAAAACGAGATGCATGTTGCGTCAAAAGCAAGATATCTTAAGTCAGTATATAATGACAACAATGATCTTATTAAAATTGGAGCATACAAAAAAGGTACCGATGCATCAATTGATGAAGCAGTTATCAAAGTTCCTAAGATAGACAATTTTCTTATGCAGGATTTCAATGAACGATTCAGCGCCAGGGAAAGCTTTGATGCATTGAGCGAAACTGTAAAATGAAGCAAATAAAAACTTTGACAAAAATTATACGAATAAAACAAGGAACTATGAATAGTATGAGAGCTGTTCTGGCGGCCTGCTTCAAGAGAGAATCATATCTGAATAAACAGATTTTGGATTTGCAAAGGGATCTGAACAGCAATAATATTTTGTATAAGAGCAGAGTTATTTCTAAGAATCCTGATATAAAATTGATAGAACAGCTGTTTATAAGTCGCAGTTTAATTGAAAATAACATTATAGTATTAAAAAAAGATTTAAGTAAAATTTTGGAAAAAATTAAAGACATAAGGTATCAGATTACTGAAATGCACAAGGAAATCAGACTACTTACATCCTTGAAAGAAAAAAAGCAGCAGCAGATTGACGAAAAAATTACAAAAGATGAGCAAAAGCATATTGATGAAATTGCAACTATACGATTTTTAAACGGATCATATAAAGGTTTACAAAAGAGATGATAATCAGATACGTCATAATCATTTTTTTTATCGCCTCATCAGTTGTCTATGCAGGTACTGCCGTAAAACATCCGGTTACTCGTGCAGAGGGATATGATAAGCTTGTTAAAAAGGATATTGCAGATTTGCAAAAGTTAAAAGCAGAGATAATAGCAGAGCAAAACCGTTTAAAAACAGCAATCGGCGACTATAAAAAGGCAAAAGCGGATATGGAGAAGATCATCAAGCAGGTTAAAAATAAAAATTATAAGATGATTGGAATGATATATGGAAACAGTGACCCTCAGCTATCGGCAAAGTCGCTCTCTTTACTGCCGACTAATGATGCAGCTAAAATTTTGGCAGGCATGCCGGGCAGAAAAGCAGGCAAAATTCTATCGGTTATGAAACCCGCTGAGGCATCAAAGATTACTCAAAGAATGATTGAGCTTGGTGTTATCAAACCAAGGGGCACTTCTAATAATCCATGAACGATAACTATGAGAGTCCCCATGAGCTTTCTTTTTTGTCGCAAATTTCGGCAGCAATAAAACTACTGTCTTACAATTTGCATCTTACTACCTGCATTCCCGGAACGTAGGCATTCCAAATCTAAACTTTCGTTGAACAACTTTAAACATCTATCTTGCCCGACCATCATAATGAGATCACGGTGCAATAAACAGCTGTGGATTTGCTTATTGTGCAGTGGTCTCATGATGCTTATTGTGCAGAAATCTCATTATTTATCTGTTGGCGAAGTTTGAAAACAGTACCTATATCTACATACTTTGATTTTATAAATCCTGCGGCTATTGCCTTTTTATAATTCTTGAGCATTTTGCTTTTATTTCCTTGTATCTGATCAAGAATGCCTAAACCAAAATAACCTTCGCCTTTTTCGTTTTCTGAAAGTGAAGCTCTATAAAATTCGAGGTATGCATTTTTGTAATCGCCGCTCAGAACAAGCAGTGATCCGAGTTTCATATGATAACCGGCACTGTTTTGATCTACATCATAGTACAGGGAATTGGCGGCATCCCTGTAACGCTTCAGTTTATATAATAGATATCCTTTAATATAATGTATGTATGAATTTTTTGGGTATAAATTTGTATGATTTTCCATAACCTTCAGCACCATTTGATAATCATCAAGTTTGATCATCGGTGTTTTAATAGATCCAGTATTGTCTTTTAGATCATATATCCATAGTGCCGCCTTCCGAAGCCCGGGCCATTTTTTTGATGAAAAAAGAGGTCGCTTTCCGTTTATAGCATTTGATAGAGATTTTAGCATATTAATTTCGTCTGAATTTGTATTTTTATAATTTGTGTACAAAAGCTTTCTAAAATGCCGCTTCATTTTATCTGCCTGTTTAAAATTACCGATTTCAATTTCAGCCATACTGCCCAAAAGATATTGCAGGGGAAAATTGGGGTATCGTATGATTGTTTTTTTAATGATAGCAAGTGCCTTTCGTACATTTCCGCTTCTTATTAGAGCAAGTGAAAGATTTGATGATATTACCGGTTCATCGGGAGCTTTTTTGTGTGCAGTTTCAAGAAGTCTTATTGCTTCAGTCGATCTTCCGGCGGCACTGTATATATTGGCCTTCTTTGCGTCAGTGACAGCTTCATACCAATGGGCGCTTTTATACAGACTTTTGATAACAAGTTTGCCGATACCTATAGCATTATACCGTCTGGCAACCTTTAGCGGATTTTTATCTTCAATTACCCGCAGCGGTAAAATCGCTTTTATAAGTTTGTCGCCAATCAGAATATTTTTAAAATTATCTTCTATTTTATTTTTATCAAATAATGGAATAGTGAATATGTTGATAAAGTCAGGTATTTGCCAATCTTTTGGAAATGCAGTCAGCAGTGCGTATGTTTTTGGAAGATTGCCGAGCTTAAGATACGAAACGGCTCTTATGTAATTAACAGCAGAACTGTTTAGACCATTTAGATATTGCAAGGTATCGCGAGGTCTGTTGATTGCAAAATAGAGCATTGCGAGATTATTCTTTGCCATATTATTATCATGTTGAAAAAATAACGACCTTTTCAGATAAATTTCTGCAGAACGAGATTTGCCCGATGCTATACTAATTGTACCAAAAATATCATTCAATACGCCGTTAGCGATAAACTCTTCAGAATTAAGCCCTTTTGTTTCATCAATTGCCTTACGATAATTTTTCAAGTACAGGTCTGCCATTGCCGAAAGTGCCGAAACATAATTTTTGTCCTTGAGATTTGCGGAAGCCATGCTTAATGCAGTATTGACTCCCACTTGATTTTTAGATTTTATATAAGAGAGTGTTAAATTGAAATAAATTGGTTTATTGTGAGGTTTGAGCAGTGCGGATTTTTTAAAATAGTCAGCGGCAAGACGATATTCATCTTTGTTGTACAGAGCCTTTCCCAATAAGGAGTAAGCCAGTGCCCGATCGGCTTGTGTAAGTTCTTCGACCTTATTAATGGCTGTTTCTATGTTGCCTGATAATATGTTGCGCTGAATCTCAAAAAAATGAATTTTGTAGACTGATTTGCGAGGAGTATAATCTTTTAGTAAAACAATTTTCGTTAAATGCCGCTGATTTTGTTTAGTGACATTTTTTATATGTGATGTAAGTTTTAATATATCAGCTGTCAGGACTGCAGCAATAACCAGTAAAAGGAGAATATATATCCATCTTTTACTTTTATATTTTGCCGGCGGTTTAGCAGACATTTTTTTAGGTTCATCTTTTGTGCTTTGTTCTTTGTTGTCTTTTGAATCATCGATAACGATTAAGCGTTCATCGTCATCGCTTTTTTTCAATTGATCATTTTGCATATTATATATGTTATCATCTATTTTTAATCAATGCAATAAAAATGTTGTATTTATAAAATAAGAGATATACTTCTACTTTATATGATTTTACGCGATAAAAAAATAAGGTATTGTGCGCTGAGCCCCGTTGTCAGGATATATTTAAAGAAGTTTAGAAGTATGATGAGACCGCTGCATAATGAACATATTCACAGCTTTTTATATAGACTGTCCGGAGAGACTGATTACCTCGTAAATCGTTGATACATAAGGATATATAAAGACATCTGTTTCCGATTATCAAAGTTTATCAAATCGATAATCTGTTCGGTTGTTGGTAAAGATTTATCAGATAAAATATTCTGTGATATTTTTGCCGGGACCGAAATTATCGGCCGCAATTTTAAACAGGAGGTAAAAAAGATCATATCTAATGATCTTGAATATTATAGTTATGTATTAAACAGAAATTATATTGGTAATCATGATGAAATTCCAAATAAAGAGGATTATATTGATGAATTAAGCAATATACCAATGATTGATACCGGATTTATTTATCAGAATTATTGTCTCGGCAGCGGAGGCGGGAGACAATATTTTTCAGATTATAATGGAAAAAAGATTGATGCAATAAGAGTAAAAACAGAAGAGTGGGAAAAATCTAATATGCTATGTGACGATCTATATACTTTCTTTTAGCAAGTTTGCTTGAGAGTGCCGATAAGGCAGCAAATACAGCTTTTGTTTACGGGGCAGTGGTCTCATTTAGAACAGGGAATGAGAAGCCTTATATACCAGCGAATTGTTATTGTAAAAGCTCCAAAAAAGAGATATTTGAGAGCATTTTTGACGAAGATGGGCTAAAAAATTGTGAATGCGTTTACTGTGCAGCGGTCTCATAATGTGCATATCTTTTTGGCTGTGAATTTTACTTGACGGGCTTGGAGTCGTTATCCTCAGGAAGCTTATCTATCCTAATAGCCACTTTATCTGAGATTCTAAAATAGTTATTACTTTTTCTGTGAATAATCTTGCGAATATTTCCTTTCCCGAACTTTTCGGATCGCATAAGATATTTGGACATGGTGTTTCGAGATATCCCCATTTCACATGCAAACCTCCTTATAGATTTGTATTTCTCAATACATATTTTTCAATCTCTTGTTGACTTTCGCAAATGATGAGATCTATTATTTCCATTTCGGAAGGAAATATTATCAGAAGGGTGGCTCAAAAACCGTGGCCCTTGTGGTTCAATTTATTGTGCCTTATACATAGGAAGCTGCGGCTTTACATATAGAGAAAAATGTTGTATCCTAAAGCACAATCTTTGAAAAAAAGTAGTAATAAATGGAGGATATAATGTCAATTACAAAAGAAAAAAAAGTAGAAATTGTTAAAGATTTCGGCAGGGAGCCGGACGATACCGGTTCACCTGAAGTTCAAATAGCAATTTTATCCGATCGCGTGGGTTATTTGACCGAACATTTCAAAACTCACAAAAAAGACTATCACTCGAGAATGGGGCTATTGAAAATCATAGCCAAAAGAAGAAAACTTTTAAAGTATCTGAGAAGAAAAGATATAAGAAGATATAAAACTGTTATTGCAAAGCTGAATATAAGGGACAAGTTTTAACTTATGAAACAATATTATCGTACAGAAAAAGAGATAGCTGGAAAAAAGCTCTCTCTTGAAACAGGAAGACTGGCAAAAGAGGCTGACGGTGCCGTTTTTGCGCAATGGGGAAATACCGTTGTTCTTGCTACTGCCGTTTACAGCAAAAATCACCCTAATGCTTATAGTGATTTCTTTCCACTCACAGTCAACTATATAGAGAAGGCTTTCGCTTCCGGTCAAATTCCCGGAGGATTCTTTAAGAGAGAGGGAAGGCCGTCGGAAAAGGAGGTGCTCTCTTCGAGACTTATAGACAGACCTTTGAGACCTTTGTTTCCTGAAGGATTTAAGAATGAAACACAGGTAATTATCACCGTACTTTCATCTGACGGAGCTATTGATCCGGCAATACTCGGAGTGATAGCTGCATCAAGCGCACTTTCGATTTCTGATATTCCGTTTGACGGCCCTATTGCAGCAATCAGAATGGGATATAAAGATGATGCCTGCATCGTTATGCCGTCTTTTGAAGAACTGAAGGTATCATCACTTGATCTGGTGGTTGCAGGAGGCAAAAACGGCATAAGCATGGTTGAAAGCGGATCCAATGAGGTTTCCGAAGAATTTATGGTATCAAGAATCAGCGAAGCGGAAGAGATTATCAAAAAAATTATTGAACTTGAGGACGATCTGGTTTCTAAGGCTGGACGCAAAAAGATAGCTGTAGCTGAAGTCACGATAGATGAAGAAATAACGGCTGCTGTTGAATCCAAAAAAGAATGGTTAAAAGCAAATCTGTTCCGGAAAGAGAAGCTTGAACGTATAGATGCGGTTAGAGAGTTCAAAGAAAACGTGCTGAGCGAGCTCCAGGATAAAGAAAAAGAAAATGTTGAATTCTGGGTCAATAATAGTACCGATCAATTGATAAAATCATTAATCAGAGAAAGGATGTTTCAAGACGGGAAGCGAATTGACGGAAGAGATTTCGATGAAATAAGACCGATAACATGCGAAACATCTGTTCTGCCGGTAACTCACGGATCTGCAATCTTTACCCGCGGAGAGACTCAGGCAATAGTTGTTGCTACATTAGGATCAAAAAACGATATGCAGCTCGTTGAGGACCTGAATGAAAAACGTTATGAGCGATTTATGATGCACTACAATTTTCCTCCATACTCTGTAGGAGAAGTAAAGCGTCTCGGAACACCCGGACGGCGTGAAATAGGACATGGAAATCTCGCAAAACGTGCCATTTTGCCGGAACTTCCGGATGAGGAAAAATTCGGATACACAATAAGAGTGGTGTCCGAGATTGCCGAATCAAACGGATCTTCTTCTATGGCAACCGTATGCGGAGCAACTCTCTCGCTTATTGATGCCGGTGTTCCTATGAGAAACAGGGTATCGGGTATTGCTATGGGTCTTGTTAAGCAGGATGACAGAGAAATCATTCTAACGGATATTGCCGGAGAAGAGGATCATTACGGTGATATGGATTTCAAAGTTGCGGGAACAGCTAACGGTATCAATGCTCTTCAGATGGATATAAAGATATCAGGTGTAACAACTGCGCTCCTTAGAAAAGCACTGGCAAAAGCACTTGAGGCGAGACTCTTTATTCTTGAAAAGATCAACGATGCATTATCAGATAAAAGCGGAAAACTTTCACCTACCGCACCAAGAATGAAAAGAATTGAGATTAAACAATCAAAAATTAGGGATGTCATCGGACCTTCAGGCAAAAATATAAAAGAGATTATAGGAAAAACCGGTTCGGCAATCGACGTTAATGATGATGGTATTGTGCAGATCTATTCCAAAGACGAAGAAAAACTCAATGAAACGATCTCACTTATAGAAGATATTATCAGAGATGTAGAAATTGGCGACGAATATGAAGGCAAGGCTACAAGGGTTGAAAAATATGGTGCGTTTATACGCATAACACCAAAAAAAGAAGGAATGGTGCATATATCCAAACTTTCGAATGAACATATCGAAAATATAGATGATTTCATAAAGGTTGGCGATACTTTTTCGGTAAAGGTAGTAGGAATTGATTATGCCGGAAAGATTGCACTTGCTGCAAAAGACTATGATCTAAAGAAAAATAACAGGGACAATAAGGACAGCAGAGACAGCAGAGAGCATACAAAAAGGAGACCTAGCGGAAATCGTCATGACTGAAATCATTCCCGATTATTCAATCGACAGACTGGATAATGGATTTTCTATCATCAAGATGCCTGCGCCCGGACGTTCCTTAACCGCTTCAATCTGGGTTAAATCAGGCTCTGCAAACGAAAGCATCCGACATGGAATCTTTCACTTTATAGAACATATGTTTTTTAAAGGTACAAAAAATCGTACGGCTCTGGATATCGCAAAAGAGATAGAGGGCCTCGGAGGATATTCAAACGCTTTCACATCCAAGGAATATACTGCATATTACATAAAATCTCTCGGTGAATACGGAAACCATATAACCGAAGTGCTGACTGATATGTTTTTTAACTCGATATTCGATGAAAAAGAGATAGAAAGGGAAAGGCAGGTTATAAAAGAGGAAATCAGTATGACAAACGATGATCCTTCGTCTCTTGTTTACGATCTGTTTTTTGAAAATATACTGGATGACAAACAATTAAGTCACCCGATTGCAGGAACGCATCAGTCCGTCTCTACCATAAAAAGAGATGATTTTATTGATACGCTAAACTCGTTTTATACACCGGAAAATTGCTTTGCTCTGTTTGTGGGAGACCTGTCGAGCATCAAGTGGGAAGAGATCAAAAAACAGTTTTCAAATTGGAGCAATGATAATAAAATTGTGCCTGTAAAATCTGCCGCATATAAGTCGGGGACTTTTAAGCATAAAAAGGATCTTAATCAGGTAAATTTTGTTTTAGGATTCCCGGCGTTCAAAAAAGATGACAAAAGAAGATATGCGCTCAGTTTGCTGAACAGCGTAGTTGGCGGCTCTATGAGTTCCAGAATGTTTCAGGAGATAAGAGAGAAAAGAGGACTTGCCTATGCTATCTATTCCTCTTATTCGGGTTTCAGAAATAATGGTATTTTTTATATCTACTGCGGAACCAATAACGCAAATTTTGAAAAAACCGTAGATCTCGCAAAAGGTGAAATAAAGAAAATAAAAACCGATGGCATAACTTCCGAAGAGTTGGAACGGGCAAAACGTTACTTCAGGGGTACATTTTTGATTTCAATGGAAAACAATGAATCGATTATGCAGCATGCCGCTATCAGTCATATATATCATAAAGAGATTGAACCTGTTGATCTGATCATAAAGAAAATTGAATCGGTAAAGACAAAAGAGGTCAATGATCTTGCCTGTGAAATTTTTGATGAAAACAGAATTACTTTGACCGGCCTGGGAAATTTTGACAGTCATAAATGAGTAGTGTTATAAAAAAAAGACTGTTTACTCCGGGTCCTACTCCTGTTCCGTATTATGTAAGAGAGGCGCTTGCCGAACCTGCGATACACCATAGAACAGAGCAATTTAAAGAACTTTTGATAGATACGAGAAAGAAACTTTCAAAAATGGCTGATTCGGGCAGCGAGACTGTTGTTATAACAAGCTCCGGTACCGGAGCAATGGAAGCGTCTGTCAGCAATTTTTTTTCAACAGGTGAGAAGGTTGTTGTAATAAGAGCAGGCAAATTCGGAGAGCGTTGGGGAGATATCTGTAAAGTATTCGGACTTGATATTATATATTATGATATCAAATACGGTGACTCTGCAGATCCGAACGAAATTGAGAGAATAGTTAAAAAAGAGAACCCGGCTGCGCTATTTATACAGGCTACGGAAACATCAACAGGAACATTTCATCCTATAGCCGAAATCGGAGAGATAATAAACAGGGTTTGCCCGTCATGCCTTTATATTGTGGACGGTATCTCGACTATGGGTGCCGTTGAGATAAAAACCGATTTATGGCATATAGACATGCTTATATGGGGATCTCAAAAAGGGTTAATGATTCCTCCGGGACTATCATTTATCACATTAAACGATAAAGCATTAAAGAAAGCGGGGTTTTCGAATTTACCTCATTTTTATTTTAATATCGTCGATGAATTGAAGAAGCAGAAGAACGGATCAACTCTCTATACGCCCGCGACCGCTCTTATAGCTGCGCTGAAAAGCTCATTGGACAAAATTTTTGAAGAAGGTTTGGATAATCTTTATAAAAGACACAAATTATTATCGAAAGCAACAAGAGCCGCTCTTATAGAGATGGGCTTTTCGATATTTCCCAAAGATCCCTCCGATACTTTAACCGTTATAACGAAGCAGAACATAGACTTTGAAAAGATAAGATCCGATCTGCTCGGCGAATTTGGGATATTGACTGCAGGAGGGCAGGGCGATTTAAAGGGATCGATTATACGAATTGCCCATATGGGTTATTTTGATATAGCGGATATGATAGGATTTTTAGGAATTTTTAAACTGGTCTGTTCAAACTATTTTAAAATTGAAACTAATCCGGTAGAAAAGTTTCTTGAGATTTATAAAGCGTAAAAATCCGGATATAGGTGAACATGATATACGGTAAAACATCGATAAAATACAGATGAGAAGACCTTCGTTTCCTGAAGGCGGAGCATTTTTGCCTGCGCCTTTTGCCGCCCAAAGACGGAAGCTCGAAAACAGGCTCATTGAAATCATTGAGGAATATGGATATCATGAAATAGCCACATCGGTATTTCTTTATGCCGATCAGATAGAAAGAGTGCTGCCGTCTTCAATTTTTGAGCAGTCATACAAACTTACGGACCGATTTACCGGAAGAACCATACTTATAAGACCGGATATAACCCTTCAGGTAGCAAAACTGGTGGCAACTTTACCTGATATGAAATTTCCGCTTAAGCTCTCATATTCGGGAAAAGTATTCAGAGATCAGACAAATCATACAGGCAAATCACGTGAGCAAAAACAGGTAGGCGCTGAGTTTTTCGGATCTAATGATCCTTCAGATATTTTCAATTTTATAAAAAAAATAGCATCAATGCTTTCTATTCCGATAAAATTGATATCAATCGGAAACGGAGCGGCGATAAGACGCATCATAAACGATTTGCACAGCGGAAAATCTGAAGCGGTAAAGGCGGTAGCATCAAGGGATAAGCCGACCTTGAAAAAGATTCTCACGGAAAATGATTATAATCTTATAAGCAAATCTCTTGATATATACGACAGATCAACTATCAAAAATATAGAAAACCTGCCGACGCTGACTAAACCGGAAGCAAAAGAGTTGAGAACGGTTTTTGATCTGCTTTCCGGTAAATTCAAGAATTCCGATATCATTTTTGATGGTGCCGACATAGGAAGATTTTTTTATTATGACGGCCTCACATTCTCTTTCTACAGTAAAGACGGAAAGGAGATTGCCAGCGGAGGGGAATATGGGACTCTAATGAAAATGTTCGGAAAACCGATGGATGCCATAGGAGTTGCCATCAATCTGGATAATCTTTTTATGACCATAAAAAATCTGACTATATCTCATGATTTGGAGGAGATATGAAAAATATTGCAGTCATAGGCGGCCAATGGGGCGATGAAGGCAAAGGCAAGATTGTCGATTATATTGCAAAAAATATAGATGTTGTTGTGCGTTCTCAGGGCGGCGCAAATGCCGGGCACACCGTAATTGTTAATGACAAAAAATATATCTTTCATCTCATTCCATCCGGCATAATTCATGAAAATGTAAAAGCAATTATAGGAAACGGAATGGTTTTAGACCTACCGGAATTAATGGACGAAATAAGAATTTTGAATAAAAACGGTATCAAAACAGCCGGCAGACTTTTTATAAGCAACAGAGCTCATATTACACTTCCATTTCACAAATATGTTGACCAACAAAGCGAAAAAATTTCCGGTAAAAAAAAGATAGGTACAACCGGAAGAGGAATCGGCCCCACATATATGGATAAAATTGCCAGAGTAGGCATAAGAGTTGCCGATTTGTATGATAAGAACGTTCTTAAGGAGAAATTAGAAGCCGGCGTTGGTAAAGCTAATGAACTTTACGGCAGACTTTATGGTGCCATTCCATTTTCATACTACGAGATAGCAGGCGATCTGGCGGCTTATGCCGATATGATAAAGCCTTATACCGCAGATACTGTTTTTCTGATAAACAAGTTTGTCAAAAACGGATTATCTTTTTTGCTTGAGGGAGCTCAGGCAACATTGCTTGATGTTGATTTTGGTACATATCCTTATGTGACATCATCAAATTCATCGATAGGAGGCTTGTTTACCGGCTCGGGATTCAATCCATTTCTGCTGGATAAAACTATTGGAATATTCAAGGCATACTGCACAAGGGTAGGGGAGGGGCCGTTTCCTACAGAACAAAACGGTGATACAGGAGAATTTCTGCGTCAAAAGGGCTACGAATTCGGAGCGACCACCGGAAGACCGCGAAGATGCGGTTTTTTTGATCTCGTGGGGGCAAAATACAGCTGCATGATAAACGGATTTTCGGATATTGCACTGACAAAATTAGATGTTCTGAGCGGACTCGAGAGTGTTTCCGTATGCACAGGATATGAGATAGAAGACAAAAGGATAGATGAATTTCCGTCGCAGATTAGCATTCTTGCAAAAGCAAAACCGATTTACAAAATATTCGAAGGTTGGAATGACAATATAAGGGATATAAAACAGTTTGATGCTCTTCCCGTTCAGGCAAAAAAATATATCAAATATATTGAAGATAAGCTGAAAACAAACATAAGTCTGATTGCCACAGGTCCTGAAAGACAAAACCTGATAGAACGCTGATGTCTGTGAAATGCGGTATCGTCGGCTTACCAAATGTCGGAAAATCAACCATCTTCAATGCTCTGTCTAATGCAGGAGCAGAAATTGCAAATTATCCGTTTTGCACAATAGAACCAAACATAGGCATAGCAAAGGTGCCGGATAAAAGAGTGGATCAGCTGGCTGAGATTGTAAAACCGGCAAAGATTACACATCCGGTCGTTCAATTTGTTGATATAGCGGGTCTTGTCAAGGGTGCATCAAGCGGGGAAGGGCTTGGAAACCAGTTCCTGAGTCATATCAGAGAGGTCAACGCAATAATTCATGTGTTGAGAGCATTCAGCGACCCGGATGTAGTGCACAGTTACGGAACTGTTGATCTGCTGCGCGATAAAGAGATTATAGATACGGAATTGATGCTTGCCGATCTGAGCACGGTTGAAAAGCAGATTATCAAAACAGAAAAAATGATAAAAGCCGGCAATAAAGAAACAAAAGAACGCCTTTTGCTGTTAAATGAAATAAAAAACATGATAGAACAGTCAAAATCACTGCGAAGCGCAAATAAAAATTTATTGAATCTGTCAAAAGAACTGTTTCTGCTTTCAGTCAAACCGATAATTTATGTCATAAATGTTGATGATAATTTTATCGAAACTGAAGATATTAATGCTATAAAACAATCATTAAAGGAAGAAGGAGCAAAGCCGGTTATTCTCTCGGGAAAGATAGAATCGGAACTTGCAGAGATGGAAAATGATGAAAAACAGCTTTTTTTTGATGAGCTTGGACTGACAGAACCGGCACTCGACAGATTGATAAAGATCAGCTACGAGACTCTTGATCTTATAACATTCTATACTGCCGGACCAAAAGAAGCCAGGGGATGGACGATAAAAAGAGGAGCAACCGCAAAAGAGGCGGCGGGGCAGATACACAGCGATATTGAAAAAGGTTTTATAAAGGCGCAGATAATAAAGTTTGATGATTTTATTCGTTACAAAAGCGAACAAGTGATAAAAGAGAAAGGTTTAATAAATATTGTCGGGAAAGATTATATAATGGCCGATGGCGACATGGCCAATTTTATGTTCAAATGAAAGAACGTCTAATATTACGAAAAGATCGATTTCTAAAACTGATAAACTCGGATTTTTATATTAGCAACAGCAACGAAACAATCAGATATCTCACAGATGCCTCCGGCTCCGGAATATTGCTGATAGCAGACAAAACGGTTTATATAATAGCTAATCAATTAAGCTATCCCGCATTTAAATCCGTTGATAAGCAGATTGCCCATATAATTGAATCAAACGATTTTGCCGTAGAGCTAAAGCAGATTATCAGTGAAAAAAAGGCGCAAACCGTTTCATACCAGCCTGAACAGATGGACTGCGCAATCATTAAAAAGATCAAAGAAAATGCCGTTAAACTTGTAGAGCAGCCGTACCTGTCCGAAAAAATACGGATGATTAAAGATGAATATGAAATTAAAAAAATAAAAAAGGCTGCAATAATCAATAGAAATGCAATAATGGCAGTCTTTCCATATATAAAACCCGGAATAACCGAAAAAGAGCTTGCATGCGAACTGGAATATCAGATGAGAAAAAAGGGGTCGGACGGATTATCGTTCCCAACCATAGTTGCCGCAAAAAAGAATGCATACAATCCTCATGCCGTGCCATCTGATATGGAAATTGCAGATAATGATGTTGTGCTGATTGATTTCGGAGCAACAGTTGAAGGCTATCATGCAGATCAAACCTATACATTTATTGTAGGCAAGGCCGACAGCAGAATAAGACGGATATACAATGCGGTTTTTCTTGCTCAATATGATGCGGTTGAGGCTGTGCGCGAAGGTATAGAGGCTTCAAAAATAGATGAATTCGCAAGAAAACGGCTTGAAAAAGAAGATCTGGTAAAATATTTTATTCATGGTACGGGTCATGGAGTAGGACTGGCAATTCACGAGCTTCCATGGATCGGGCCGTCAAGCAAACAGATAATAGAACCGAATATGGTTTTTACGATAGAACCCGGAGTGTATCTTGCCAATGGACTTGGTATAAGACATGAGGTAATGGTGCTATCTCATAAAATTGAAGGCGAAGTCTTAGGCTTCGCACCGATAGTTGAAGTGGTATAGGTGTCATTTTATCTCGACCTAACATTCTGGCAACTATAAATCTATCCTCACAACACTCAGTGTCACTTTACCTGCAGAGTTGGTAAAAAGATTTCGTGATGATTTGAAGGAGTTTTTATTATGACGGAGATTAAAAGAGGAACAATTGACGATTTCTTTGTTTCCGCAATGGAAACGGCGGAGGAGATTGATAAAGGAG
>CAJVZA010000026.1 GCA_913009315.1 uncultured Hippea sp. | reverse complement strand
GGGCAATCTAATATTAATTAGCGCGCAACCTTGTATAGCGGATCTCGTCTGACCGGAACAAATCCGGCATCTTTTATCAGCTGCTCAATTTCGTTAACGCTCGCAATATTTCTGTGACCTGCGAGCCGCATAACATTCTCCTCGACAAGTATGCTTCCCAAATCGTCGGCTCCAAAATAGAGAGCAAGCTGGCCGATCTTTTTTCCCTGAGAAGACCAGGAAGCCTGTATATGATCAAAATTATCAAGAACAATTCTCGAAATTGCAACAATTTTCAGATAATCAGAGGCGCTTACATCTCCTTTTCTATCGCGTAAAGCGGTATTTAAAGGCTTAAAATCCCAGCTTATAAATGCGGTAAAACCGCCTGTTTCATCCTGAAGGGTCCTCAGTTTTATCAGATGGCTGATTATATCCTCATGTGTTTCAATATGCCCGAACATCATGGTAGCAGTAGTTCTATACCCAAGATTGTGCGCAATTCGCATTATCTCAAGCCATCTGTCGGAGCTTATTTTTAACGGTGCTATTTTTTTTCTAACATCTTCTGTTAGTATTTCAGCGCCTCCTCCGGGAATAGTTCTTAGGCCGTTATCCCAAAGAGCGCGCAGCACACTGCTTGTTGTTTTGCAGCTTATTCTGCTCATAAGATCTATTTCGGGAGGGCTGAATGCGTGAACAAATAACTTCGGGAAACGTTCTTTAAGCTTTCGTATCATATCAAGATAATATTTATATTTTATGGTTTCATTTAATCCGCCCTGTATAAGAAGTGTCTCCACCCCCAAATCCTGCAGTTTCTCAGCCTTCTGCAAAATTTCTTCTATGCTCATTGTATAAGATTCGGTGCTTTTTTCGTCTCTATAAAATGCGCAGAAGCTGCATTTCGTATTGCATATATTTGTAT
This sequence comes from uncultured Hippea sp., assembly GCA_913009315.1. Lineage (GTDB taxonomy): Bacteria > Campylobacterota_A > Desulfurellia > JAADFJ01 > JAADFJ01 > JAADFJ01. Next base: position 21,516 of record CAJVZA010000026.1, on the reverse strand, counting down.
AGTTTATATTGGTATCCACCACAAAACTGACGGTTTTTAAAGGATTTTTCGCAAATCTTACGGCAGACGCCTCTTCTTCCAATTCATAAAAATTTTTGTCAAAAAGATTTAACGCCTCTCCGAAATCGTATCTTTTCATTGCAGGGCAGCCTTAAGGTAGTTTCCTGTTCGTCTAACCGGTGCAAAACCGGCTCCGGTGATTAACTTGCGCAATTTTTCTTCACTCATGGATGATGGCGATTCCGTACCGGCTGAATGCGTTATGAGTTCCTTTCCTATTGTTCCGTCAAGATCGTCAGCGCCGAAAAATTGCGCAATCTCGGCAAGTTTCGGTGTCAGCATTACCCAGTATGCCTTTATATGCGGAAAATTTGACAGAATAATTCTCGACAGCGCAATGACCTTAAGAATTCTGACTGCTGAAACCGGAGGCAGATCAAGAAAACTGCTGCCCGGATGAAAAGGCAGTGCTACAAAGGCGTTGAAACCGTTGGTTTCTGCCTGAAGTTTTCTCAGCTCAAAAAGATGATGTACTATTTCGTCATCAGTTTCTATGTGACCAAAAAGCATGGTGGCGCTGCTTCTCAAGCCAATTTTATGAGCCGATTTGTGAATAAAAAGCCATCTGTCCGCATCGGCTTTTTTTGGAAAAAGCCTTTGTCTGATGCGGTCGGAGAAGATTTCTGCTCCTCCTCCGGTCAGCGAATTCAAGCCGGCCGTTTTAAGACCGGATAAAATTTCTTCAACTTGCAGACCGCTGATTGTTGAAAAATGGTCAATTTCAGCGGCAGTAAAAGCCTTAATCCAGATATCGGGAAAGTTGGATCGAATGGCTTTTATCATATCTGTGTAGTGGCAAAAGAGCAGGTCGGGATGAAGTCCTCCGACAATATGAACCTCATCGGTTTCTCTCTGAGCGACGATGTTAATTATTTCCTGATTACTTAGAAGATACTCGCCTTTTTCACCCGGACTTCTGGCAAATGCGCAGAATTTACAGCGCGAAATACATACGTTGGAATAGTTTATCTGTCTGTTCAGCACATAATAGCTGTTTATACCATGTTTTTTTCTTCTTATCTCATCGGCTTTTTTGCCTATTTCAATCAGGTTTCCTTTCAGCAGTTTAACTGCCTCGCTATGTGTAATCATCCGTTTCTCCTTATAAAAAACGTCTCAAATTTAGGTGCTGCTATATAGAGTGCCCCTATTAATTATTACCCAAATCTGCCTTGAGCAGAAATGGGTAAAAGGAAGGTGCTCTATAAAATCAGCATGGCATCGCCATAACTATAAAAGCGATAATTTAATCTAATGGCTTCATCATAGATCGGCTGCAGCCTTTTTCCTACAAACGCTTCTACGAGCATAAGCAGCGTAGATTTTGGAAGATGAAAATTGGTAATCATGGCATCTGCCGATCTAACTTTCCTGCCCGGATATATAAAAAGCTCCGTACTGCCGCTTCTTGTCTCTAATAATCTATTTCCGTTCAACGAAGATTCAAGCGCTCTGATTACTGTTGTCCCTACTGCAACAATCTTTCCTTTTCCCTTAGTGCTGTTGTAAAGTTCTGCCAACTCTTCTCCTATTGAAAATCGTTCGGAATGCATCTTGTGCAATTTTATATCGTCAACCTCAACCGGTGAAAAGGTCCCTATTCCGACATGAAGTGTCAGTTCTCCGAACTTTACTCCTTTTTCTTTTAATCTGTCAATCAGCTTGTTTGTGAAATGAAGTCCTGCAGTGGGAGCGGCTATTGCGCCCAATCTTTTTGCGTAGACGGTTTGATAGCACTTTTTATCATCAGGCTCATCGGCCCTCTTTATATATGGAGGAAGCGGAATATGACCATATTTATCGGCGTATTCCATAATATCTTTTTTGAACTGAACAATTTTCAGCTTTTCCTCTGCGGATTTTACAATTCCATAATTGTCGTTTTTTAAAAGCAGTTTGGTTTCCTGTCTAATTTTTCCTTTGATAAGTACTTTCCAGACATTTTTACTTATCTCTTCGACAAGCAGAATTTCGACCTTTCCGCCTGTTAATTTCTCTGCATAAATTCTTGCATGGATCACTCTGGTATTATTAACGATGACAAGATCGCCTTTTTTGAAATAATCGATAATGTTCTCGAACCGTTTGTGAGCCGTTGTTTCGGTCTTTCTGTTATATACGAGAAGTCTGGATGAAGAGCGGTCTGCGGGAGGATATTTTGCAATGAGCGAAGGATCGAGATCGTAGTCAAAATCAGAAAGTTTCATATTTTATGATTTACCCATAGGAAATGCTTTGTTGTATTCGGCTATCAACATAGAAATATTTACATGCGTATAACGTCCGGTAGTATTTATAGAGCTGTGACCCAGCAATTTCTGTATGGTTCTTATATTCATGCCGTTTTCAAGCAGATGTGTTGCAAACGAATGTCTCAGCGAGTGGGGGTTTATCTTATATCCCAATGCTTTCAGACTCCATTTATATACAATATCTCTTATACCTCTTGATGATATAGGATTGCCGAAACGATTCAAAAACAGATGCCCTGAGCCGTTTTGCGAGTCAATGTATGCCTGAAGCGCCTCTTTGGCTTTACCGGTAATAGGTATTATTCGTTCAACCGACCCTTTTCCAAAGATTCGGATAGTTTTTGAGGCAAGCATAAGGCTGGAAACCTTTAATGCCGACATTTCTCCGATTCTCAAACCGCAATAGAAAAGTTCCAAAATTGCTCTATCTCTCAAGTTTTCCTTGAGTTCCTCATTCTCAAGTATTAATTTTATGCGTTCCTTGTTCAGAAATTTTGGAAGCGGTTTTTCAAAACGGGGAGATCTTGCCGAAACGGTTTTGTTCATATATTTTGCCAGTCCCTTAAGCGCAATAATTTTTCGTGCAATAGTAGCAGGTTTATATCCGCTCATATATATTTTGTGAAGAAAAAGATTGGCGGCATCCTCAAAATTATGATTTTTAAGAAAATTTATCATCGGTTTTATATCCGACATATAACTCTTTATGCTGTATTCGGAAAGCCCTCTAATCAGCAGGCTTTTTCCGTAATCATCAAAAAGATTACTCATTATCTTTTAACTCACTTCCTACTTATAAACTTTTTATCTTCTTTATTATAGCGCTCGTGGATTTTCCATCAACAAAGTCGATTAGTTTGACGGTTCCCCCGTTATTTTTGAGAACATCGGAGCCGACAATCAATTTGTCCTTATAATCCCCGCCCTTAACCAATATATCCGGTTTTATCATTTTTATAAGCTCAAGCGGAGTGTCTTCATCAAACAGAGTTATTGCGTCGACAAATCTTAAACTTGCCAAGATTTCCACTCTGTCGGTTTGACACAATATCGGTCTTTTATCTCCTTTTATCCGCTTTACGGATTTATCGCTATTGATACCTATCCATAAAATATCTCCCAATTTTTTGGCTTTTCTGAGGTATTCTATATGTCCGGCATGCAGCAGATCGAAGCATCCGTTGGTAAATACAATTGTCCCGTTTTTGCGCAGGATAACCGCTTTATCCGATACCTCACTATATTCTATAATTTGAGCTCTCATAACTCCCGTTCGATGAGTGAACAGAGGATATGGCCAAGCAGTATGTGGACTTCCTGTATTCGTGCCGTCCTGACAGAGCCAACTATCAGCGGATAGTCGACAATCCCTGCAATTGAACCGCCATTATTGCCTAAAAAGGCTACCGTCGGCATATTTCTATCTTTTGCGGATTCAAGCGCTCTATACACATTTTTGCTGTTTCCGCTTGTGGAAATGCCCACGGCAACATCTCCGGTTCTTCCCAAAGCATTTATCTGTTTTTTAAAAATATCATTGTAATGATAGTCATTAGCTATACTGGTGATCACCGAACTGTCGGTAGTAAGAGCCAATGCCGGCAGTTCTCTTCTTTCTTTTTCAAAACGATTTACAAATTCTGCAGCAAGATGCTGGCTGTCTGCCGCGCTTCCGCCGTTGCCGAAAAAAAAGATGATATGGCGGTTTTTAACAGTCTCCAGCATCAGATCCGCTACCTCAAGAACAGCTTTTTTGTTTACTTCAAAAAATTTATTTACGATATCGTTGTGCTCTTTTATAATCTTTTTTATCATAAAATTTTCAGAATCTCCATTGAATCGGCAAGTGTGAAATCAGGTCTAAGCTGTTTTACCAATTCCGGCGGTCTTAATCCCCACAATGCGCCGGCAGTTTCAAACTCTGCCAATTTGCCCGCAATTATATCATTTTCGCTGTCACCTACCATAATTACTCTGCCGTTGCTTCCTATTTGGTCGGCGGTTTTCAGGAGCGACTCAGGATGCGGTTTTTTTCTATAGATATCTCCTCCCGTAATCACATCAAAATAGCTGTCCAGTCTGAGTTTATGCAGAATTGTTTTTGAAAGTTCGGTCATTTTGTTTGTCACAACGCCCATCTTTATATCTTTTGATCTGATCAGTTCAAGTATTGTCTCGATATTCGGGTAGGCTTTTGTGTTATCGGTAAGATGTTCCGTATAGAACGACATAAAATAATCTACCATCTCTTTGAGATGATTTTTGTCTCCTGCACAATCGTAAAGCAGTTGACGTATGCCGTTGCCGATATATTTCAATATCAGTTTATCCGGCAGGCTCTCTATGCCGAACTGTTCCATAGTTTTGTTGACTGCAATAGCGAGATCTTTTCTTGAATCAATCAAAGTACCATCCAGATCAAACAGAATCAGCGGCTTTTTTTTCATTTTATTTCATATTTCTCAGAGAAAATTCTGCAATCATCATACCTTCGTTAAAAATCTTCAGTTTTTCGGCAATCCAGATACCTTTATAGCTATTTGTATAATCACCATACTTGATAAGAATATCAGAAGATTTGACTTGCGCCAGTACGAGTTTATCTGTTTTCATCGTAAAATTAAAACCGTTTTTAGAAAATATTATATTATCACGCTCCTGCTTGATTTTTAGATCTTTAAGGTTTATTTTGCCGAAAAGCAGGGATGCGAACTGCTTGAATATCGGTTTGAGAATTTTTATATATCTGCCTGCATCTTTCTGAATAAATTTATAATTTATATTCGAACCGTTATATATAATTTGGCCGGTTTGGCGCATATAAGGGTCAAAAAACAGAATATCATATCCGTTGTTTATTTTTTTATAAAGTGCATAAAAAGGATAACTCATACCGACATAAAAGAACGAACCTGTTATCTCGGTTTCTTTAGGAAGCAATTTTATCTGATCATCGGCAATTTTTCTGATATCATTTAGATGAACAGGCGGGTATATAATATGTTTAGCGCATCCTTGAAGCAAAAGCAGAAATATGACCGGCAACAAAGCTGCTTTATTCATAAAATTCTTTTATCTCATCTATTGTTTTATCAATTGAAAGATCTTTTACGTCAAATTGAAAAGATGATGATACAGTCTTGCCGTAGCTTTTTGTTTTCATTCTATAATCCAAAAAAACTATAACACCTCTGTCCGTTCTCTTTCTTACTAATCTGCCTACCCCCTGCCGCAGTTTCAGCATCATATCAGGTAACAAAAATTTAGTAAAACTGTTCAAACCGATTGTTTCATAATATTTCATTTTTGCGTTAATCACCGGATCTCTGTTTGATTGAAACGGTAGATGCGTTATTATGACCGCAGAAAGATTATCTCCGGGTATATCCACGCCTTCCCAAAAAGAACTTGTTCCAAACAGAATTGATTCGGTCTTTCTCATTATTTCAAAAAGCTTATATCGCGGCATAGTTCCCTGAATAATAGGATTTTTTCCGGCTTTTTCTAAAATAGGCCATATTTCATCATAAGTTTTGTTCATCTGAGCGTGAGATGTAAACAGTATGAGTATGCCGCCTTTAACGGCCGCTGCTATTTTTATTATGGCATCTTCAAGTTTGACTGAATATTCTTTATCAAGAGGCGAAATACCTTCAACCATAAACGCCTTAACCTGATTATTCCAGTCAAACTCGGATTTGAGTTCGGTTTCTTCCGGATTCTCCAATCCGATATTCTGTTTGATAAAAGAAAAATCCTGACCTGCCTTTAAAGTTGCGGATGTCAGAATGTTTGTTTTTTCCGCAAAAAGAGGATGCAGAAAATCGGAAACATCAATCGGGCTTATCTGAAATGTTACGGCTTTTGCGGAATGTTTGATGCAGCAGACAAAACGCTCGTCCTTAAACTGAAACTTTTTCAGGATATTTTTTATATCAGCAAACTTTTCTATCAATGTGATTATACGCATCTTTTCAAAAAGAATCGAATCATCATCGGAAAATTCGTCTATTGCTTTAATAACCGGTTTAGCTGCTGCAATTATTTTTTCTACCGCTTCTTTAATCTCGTCGGTCTCTCTGTTGTCATTATCAATCTGAATAATTTCATTATGGAGCATCATCATCTTGTGTGATACCTCAATCAGTTTAACCCTTTTTTTGAGCTGTTTGAGTGCGGATATCAGGCAGTTCAGGAGATCATAAAATTGATCATCGGCATGCATAGCCATTTTGTATCTCAGCAGATGAAGAATTCCGCTGTTTTTTCTAATAAGTTTGTTTATCATCAAGGCTATTTTTGCCGTAGAGACGCTTCCTCCAAACTGATTAGTTGCCACGTCTGAAATATGATGAGCTTCATCCCAAACAATAAATAGATGTTCCGGAAGAATCTTTCTGCCTTCCGGAAGCAGAAAATCGGATATCAGCAGATGATGATTGGTTACAATAATATCAGAGTTCAAAGCAAATCTTTTAGCCTTGTAATAAAAGCAGTCGGATTGAAAAAATTTGCACTTTTTCCCTATGCATGTATCCGAGTCGGATGCAATATCATCCCAGCTGCTGTCAGTCAAAATCGTTTGATCTGATTTTATTCCTGTTTTTGTATTTTTTATCCAATGTTCCATTTTCTCCACAATCTTGACATTGCCCGGGAAGATTTTATAAAATTTGTTCAGACATATGTAGCGATTTCTTCCCATAAAGACCGAAAATCTAAGATCTTTGAATAAAACTTTTTTTAACATCGGCAGTTCGGATTTGAATAGCTGTTCCTGAAGGTTAATGGTATTTGTACTGATAACCACCTTCTCATGCCTCTTATTGGAAAAAATAATGGCAGCAATAAGATATGCAGCGGTTTTGCCTATACCGGTGGGAGCGTCAATCAGACAATTTTTTTTATTAAAAAGTGCATCGGCAACCGCATGGGCCATTTTTTCCTGCTCAGGACGATATTCATATCCCTTTATAGTGCTGCTTAATCTTCCATCAGCAGAAAAAAATTGATCTACGGCTGCTATGCCGATATCTTTTTCCTCTTTAATGGATCGGACTTCCCGAATCGATATCTTTGTCAACGCTCAGCAAAGAAAGTGTGTCTTTGTTTGAAGCAGCCAAAAGCATTCCATTGGACTGAATGCCCAAGAGCTGCCTCGGAGCCAAATTTGCAACAATTATAATTTTTTTTCCGATAAGTTCCTCTGGATTATACGATTTTCCGATCCCTGCAACAATTGTCCGTTTCTCATCTTTCAGGCTTACCTCAAGTTTTATCAGTTTTTCAGACTTTTCTACGCGCTTGGCTGAGACAATCTCTGCAGTCTTGAGTTCAAGCTTCATAACATCATCTATGGAAATATGCGATTTCTCCTTTTCGTGATCTTTGTTTTCTTTAACATCCTTTTTGAAATCGTATCGTCTGAATAAAATTTCACCTTTTTCCACCTTGCTGCCTCTTATATCCCACTTAAAATTATCCCACTTAAATTCCGAATTATCAGAAAGACGCCTTTTTATAACCTCTGCAGTATCAGGCATAAATGGTGCCAATTCATACGCTATAGCATGAAGGGCATAGGCGGCCGAGGCAAGTGTGACATCAAGCTTATTTTTGTCGGTAAGAGCCCACGGTTTAGCATCGGTAATAAATTTGTTTGTCCAGCTTATATAGTTCCATATTGACTTGAGTGCGTTTAAAAAATCAAATTTCTCCATACTTTCAGCTGCAGATTTATGCATTTTTTCAAAATTTTCTTCTGCCTCCGGTAATCCTGAAACATCAGGTATCAGGCCTGAACTATTCTTCTTTATCAGCGTCGCAACCCTGTTGAAAAGGTTTCCCAGATCGTTGGCAAGATCGCTATTGATTCTATTCTTTATTGCCTTAATCGAAAAATCGCCGTCTTGGCCGAAAGGAACATCACGAAGCAAAAAATATCTGAACGAATCGCGTCCAAACTGACTAATCATACTGTTCGGATCCACAACGTTTCCAAGTGATTTACTCATTTTTTTGCCTTCCGATGTCCACCAGCCATGCGCAACAACCTGTTTCGGCGGCTCTATTCCGCCTGCTATAAGCATAGCAGGCCAGTAAACTGCATGGAATTGAAGTATATCTTTGCCTACAATATGTACCGCAGGCCAATATCTTGATGTTTCGCTATTTTTGCAGCCGTAGTTGATGGCGCTTATATAGTTTATAAGTGCATCAAACCAAACATAGATCACATGTTTGTCGTCAAAGGGTACGGGAATGCCCCAGCTGAATGATGTTCTGCTGACAGAGAGATCCTGCAGACCTCTGGTAACGAAACTCTTTACTTCATTGAATCTTGTATTTGGTATAACAAAATTCGGATGCGACTTATAGAATTCAAGCAGTTTGTTCTGATACCTGGAAAGTCTGAAAAAATAGCTTTCTTCTTTAAGTTTTTCCAGTGTTCTGCCGCATTGCGGGCAGGACTTATCGGGAGCCTCCGTTTCGGTAAAAAAGGATTCACAGGGCGTGCAGTACCATCCCTCGTAATTTCCTAAATAAATATCACCTTGCTCATACAGCTTGTTAAACAAAAGCTGCACAAACTTGAGATGTCTGGGTTCGGTAGTTCTTATGAAATCATCATTTGTAATATCAAGTCTTTTCCATAAATTTTTGAATCTTATAACAACTTTGTCTGCCAGCTCAATGGGACTGGTCTCGTGAGCCTTTGCCGCTCTTTCAATTTTTTGACCGTGTTCATCGGTGCCTGTAAGAAAGAATGTGTCGCAGCCGGACATTCTTTTGTATCTTGCCATTGTGTCGGCGGCAATAGTGGTGTATGCATGACCGATATGCGGAATGTCGTTAACATAATAAATCGGTGTTGTAATATAGAAACTCTCTTTCATCTTCTTTTGTTACCCCTTGTTCTTCTTTTTTTTCTTTTGCTCGGTTCTCTTTTTGCCTTTTGTTCATTATTAATTTCTTTATTTTTATCATTATCATTATTTTTGGCAATAACAGCAAAACCGGCTTTTTCTTTTGTGTTGTTATTTTCATCGTGATTATGATTTGTGAAACTATTATCAACGGATGGAAATTCTGCCGTTTTCTTTTTAACCGGTTCAAATGTATAAGGATCTATATCGATGTAGCTGTTATTCGGACATCTTATTGTGACCTGTTTTTTCAGCGGTGAAATAAAGACTATCTTTCCCTGAACATCGCCCTTCTCAATCATAGTACCTACTTTAGGTATAGTCTTTTTGAATTCTCTGTAGATGTCATCTTCATAACTCAGGCAGCATAAAAGTTTTCCGCATATACCTTTTATGCCTTTAACGCTAACATTCAGATTTTGGTTTTTTACCATAGCAACCGATATATGCTTAAAATCCTGCAAAAATCGATCACAGCAGAGTCTTTGTCCGCAAACACCTATTCCGCCCATGAGTTTGGTTTCTTCTCTTGCTCTTACTTGATACATTTCAATTCTACAGCGTAATTTGTGAGCCAGACTTCTTACGAGCGTTCTAAAATCGACCCTTGAATTTGCCGTAAAGAAAAATGTGGCGTGCGTTCTGTCGAGAGTTATTGTCGAATCCACCATTTTCATATTCAGGCAGAGTCTTTTAGCTTCAGATTTTGCAATATCTAGAAATTCTGTGACAAGCAAATTGTTTGATTCTTTCTTTTTGTGATCACTTTCTCCGGCAATTCTCAATATAGAGCTGTTCTCCTCAGGCATTTTATCTTCTGCCATGGATATTAATCTTCCCATATCTACATAGTTATCGGTTTCGCAAACCAGCCAATCTCCCACTGAAAAGTTATTCTCAAACTGAAAATATCCGAATTTTCCCAATTTATGAAACCGTACTTTACCTGTTTTTTTCATTCTGTTCCCTTATAAGTCCGTAAAGTATAATTTTTTGATTGCAATTATAATTTACGATATTGATTGCAGAATCCATAAGTTTGTCAAAAATTTTAGATGACCGGTTGTTCTCTGCTATTTTTATCAGATTATCCGCAATATCTTTTCTTTTCAATTTTTTAACATGACTTATTAAACCCTCATAGTTACCATTCAAAAGCAGACTTTCAAATTTCTTATCTGCGCCTATCTGTTTATTAAATTTATGATTAATGACAATTACTCTCGACAACACTGTAGGTAAAAGCTCTGTTCTTTTTATTCCGGTAATGAAAAAATGCGACAGCTCAGGAGGTTCTTCGAGCAGTTTCAGAGTTGCATTTTGAGCCGGATCGGTTATTCCGTTAGAGCAGTCGATTACAACAAAATTCTTTCTTCCCTTGACCGATTTAAAGGAGAGAAATTTAGTCACCGTTCTAATTTCATCTATACCAATGGCTTTATCCGATGTGACAATATACATATTGGAATACAGATCGTTTGATATCATTTTACAGGTTCGGCATTCTCCGCATCCGCCCTTTATATTATCAAATATTGCATGTCCATCCGACCTCTCGCATGACAAATCGGCAATTATTCTCTTTGCCGTAAGTATATCGGCATTTTCAAACAGATATGCGGCTTTTAGTTCGTTCGATTTCATTTTCCCACTTCTCTATAATTTTTTTATGTACATCGTTAATGCTTCCTGATGCATCTATAACCACTATCCTTTTATCGTTTTTTGTCAATTGAAGGTATCCTTCGGAGACCTGTCTGTAAAATTCATAACCTTTGCGCTCAATCAGATCATGCATACCGGCTCTATTTATAGCACATTTGGGCGATATGTTAAGCAGGAAGGTTACAGCAGGCATCAGCGGACAGAAACGATCAAGAAGTTCCCTAATCATCTTTATGTCCATACACTCACCGTAACCCTGGTAAGCAAGAGTTGAATAAGAGTATCGGTCGGTAAGCACCCATTCGCCTCTGTTCAATTTCTCCTCTATCTCTTTTATATGTATTATTCTGTCTGAGATAAAAAGCAGAAGTCTTGCTTCCGTAGGAATATCAAAATTTCTTATTATGAAATCAAGCATTTTCGATGCCTCTGTTCCGCCCGGTTCGGCAGTTACAAATGCATCTATTGATTTTGATTTTAGATAATCTTTAAACAGTTTTATCTGGGTTGATTTTCCCGAACCGTCAATACCTTCAAATGCGATAAACACTCTTTAACGATCTCCAAATAGGGTAGGGCTGCCGCTTTCGGCCTTATTGCTTTTTAAAGAAGTCGGTTTATCGGTCGTTTTCAGTTCATTGTCAAAACGCGCATTCGATAAGTCAAAATTTTTTAACTTATAGATGCTTTGCCGGGAATCCATATAATCAATATTAAACAGCAGTTCTGCCTCAGCCGTTAACGGCTTTTTTATCGAGCCCCATTCAAGTTCTCCATGATGTGATGCTATTATATGCTTCAGATGGAGTATAACCGGAGTCTCTTCACCCAAGCCTCTTGAGGCCTTTTCTATTTCAGCAACACCTATGGCAAGATGCCCGAGGAGCTGTCCTTCTCTTGTGTATTCACCATTTTCCGTCAGTTCCTGCAGCTTTCCTATATCATGAAGAAGTGCTCCCGCAATCATGAGATCGCTGTCTAAACCATAATATGCCGATAAGTTTTTTGCAATTTTTGCCATAGAGACGGAATGTTCGAGCAGACCTCCCATATAGCAATGATGAATAGATTTCGCCGCAGGATGGCTCATGAATCTACTTCGGATCTCTTTATTATCAAAAAATTTCTTAAGTATTTTTTTTAGTGTACTGTTTTTAACATCTAAAATAAGGCTGTCAAGTTCAGCTGAAAACTGAAGAATTTTTTTATCGGAAAGTATCTTAAAATCATCCTCATTCGAGTAATCAGATCGGCTCATATTTTTTATAATTATTTGAAGAGTGCCTGCGTATCTGTTTGTTTTGCCTTCTATGTTGACAATATCATTGATCTTTATTCCTTTTGCAAGCTCAATTTTGTCGTTCCACAGTTTCGCTTTTATTACGCCGGTTTTATCTTTCAACAATATGTTGTAGAACTTCTTTCCTGCTCTTGTTTTCAGCGGCTCAATTACGCCTACTTTGAAGACAGAGCTAAACTCTTCAGTAGTTTCTTTGAGATCGCTGACAAAGATAGTTTTCTTATCCGTATTATTCATAATTTTTCGGCCCTCAACAGTCTTATTTTCTTGTCATGCCAATACCATTTTTCAAATTTTCCAAGTTTATAGCTCCGAAGAAAACGTTCCATATCCCATTTGATAAATTCCGTTGCCAGTTCGCACTCAAAATGATTAAAGAGATATCCGGCTATCGGGTTAAGTTTTTTCATATCAAACTGATTGTAATCCAATATAAAAAGATGACCGCCCCTTTTCAGCAGTTTTGAGACATTTTTCATTAGAGCCGATCGTTCCTGAATCTCAAATCCGTGCATTATAAAACCTATAAATACCATATCAAATCCGTTAAGCTTCAACGGTTTTAATATATCTGCCTGGACAACCTCAGAATTTTTATATTTTTTTAGCCTTCTTCCTGCTTTTTTAAGCATTGTTTTGCCGATATCAACCAAAACAATCCTGCCGGAGTTTCCGGCTGAACGGGCAAACAGCTTTGCATTTTTACCTGTTCCGCCTCCTAAATCTATCAAACTGACACCCTCTGTGATATTCATTTTTGCAGCAGTATCTTTTACAAGTTTGCCGTATTTGAAACCGGTGGCGAGATTGACCAGCAGATCGTAAAATCGCGCCTTAACACCTGTTATTTTGATCTTAGATCTAACCATTAGAAACCTCTAACGCTTCTTTCAAGCTGAATCTTTTCTCATAAAGTGCTTTACCGATAATAATGCCCTCAACTGATTCGCCTAACTTCACAGCTTTTTTTATATCCTTGATTGATTGTACTCCTCCTGAAATTATAGTCTTGGCGCCCGTTTCAACGGCAAACCGACTATAAAATTTTTCATCAATTCCGCTCAGCATGCCGTCCTTTGAAATATCCGTAAGTAAAAATAGATTAATTTCCGGCATAAACTGTTTTGCAAATTCGATAGGTGTGCTTCCGCTATCCTTCAACCAGCCATCTATCATAACACTGTTATTCGAAAAATCTAATGCAACTATGGTTTGACCCGGATATTGCAGGGCAATCGATTTGACTAAATCTCTGTTTTCACATGCAGCAGTTCCAATCACTACTCTGTCTGCGCCATATTCAAACATCTGAATTATTTCATCTTTTGTTCTTAAACCGCCGCCGACCTCCTTTTTTATTCCCTTGCTGCCAAGCAGTTCTTTTATCAAATCTTTGTTGTCGGCTCTGCGGGTAGCTCTGTCTATATCAACTATATGAACCCATTCTGCGCCGCTTTTTATAAAATCCTCCAAAATTTTATAAGGGCTGCTGCTGTAAATTGTTTTATCTTCGATTCTGCCTTTCTTAAGTCTTATTACTTTTCCATCTGAAATGTCAATTGCCGGTATAATATTCATCTACAATTTCTCCAAAATTTTTTATAATTTTCAGACCGTTTTCACCGCTTTTTTCAGGATGAAATTGAACGGCATAAACATTCTCTTTTTTTACAGCAGAAACAAAACGGCAGCCATATTCGGTGACAGCCGTTATGTCCTCATCTTTTTCACATTCCGCATAATAAGAATGCACAAAATAGAAATATGAATCCTGCGTAATACCGGCAAAAAGCGGTGAATCATCAAAATGCACCCTGTTCCATCCCATATGCGGGATTCGGAGCTTTTCGGATTGAAACCGTACTACTTTACCTTTAAATATTTCAAGTCCCTTCGTTTTGCCATATTCAGTCCCATATTCAAAAAGCAGCTGCAGTCCGAGACAGATTCCTAAAAACGGTTTTCCGCTCGCAATATATTTCTTTAGCGGTTTCCTTAATCCTCTATCATCAAGAGTTTCCATTGCGTCTTTAAAAGCACCGACACCCGGGAAAATTATGCCTTCAGCGCTATCAATCACGTCCGGTTTATCCGATATTCTGCAAGCTATCCTCATTTTCTCTAAAGATTTCTGCACACTTCTCAGATTTCCTCTTCCATAGTCAACAATTACAATCATAGCGATACCTCTTTTACTCCGTTGAATCTGTTTGCCAGAAAAGCCGCACCTATTTTTTTGAATGATTCGACCGAATCAGTAGCAAAAAACTTTGTATTGCCGCTGCCGTTTAAGGCAATCTTTTTTGACAAAAACTCGGCTGTTGCGTCAGCAGAACTGATTATTCTTAGTTTTCCTCCGGTTGCAGATTTTATATTTTCATAAAGCATAGGATAATGGGTACACCCGAGGATCAATGTGTCTGCATTGCTTTCAACTATCGGTTTCATGTAGATATTTACTAAATCATCGGTTATCGCTTTATTAACCCATCCCTCTTCTATGAAGGGAACCAGGAGCGGAGTTGCCTGTTCAAAAACCTCGATTCCATGCCGGTTTAGCTTATTTTTATATATATGACTATCTATGGTAGATTTTGTTCCTATGACGGCAACCTTTCCTTTGGTTATCCTTACAGCGGCAGTTACCGCAGGTTCAATAACTCCATAAATAGGAATTTTATACGAACTCTTCAAATTCTCAAGCGGAAGCGAGCTGACCGTATTGCATGCGGACAATATCTGAGTTGCGCCGTTTCTGATCAGAAAATCTATGTCGTCATGGGCATATCGGAAAATAGTTTTTTTTGATTTGTTGCCATAAGGAACTCTTGCAGTATCTCCTAAATAGATAAAATCAATATCGGGGTTTATCCTTATCAGAGCTTTTAATACGGTAAGACCTCCTACACCTGAATCAAAAATACCCAGCATTTTAAAATGAGCGGGCGGGGCAGGGCACAGTTTTTCTTTTTGATATAATCATATTATCTGTACCATCGATTATTTTCATACCATTCCGATGTGCTTTTTATGCCGTTCTCGAGCGTTATGGCCGGAAAAAAGCCTTTCGATGAAATATATGAAGAATCTGCAACCCAGCTGTATTGCGCCTCTTTCAGCTTATCGGGATTAAGTAATGTACCGAAAATACCGGTGTACGATAAAAACCTGAGGATTCCGGTTATTCCCGTCGGAAGCCTTATAAGATGAGCGGAAGAGTTAACGATTTGTATAATACATTTTATAATATCATACTGTTTATATATAGTATCATCGTCAATTTCGTAAATCACCTTATTCTCTCTGTTCTTTATCGCAAAAAGTATTGATCTTGCGGCATCGCTTACATGCATAAGCGAAAGAAAATTGTCCGATTTTGGAACGATTACATATCCGCTTTTTGCCAGTTTAAAAAATAGGAAAAAATCTCTGTCATAGGGGCCGTAAAGTGCCGGAGGCCTGATTATAGTTGTCGGAATCTTTAATTTTTTAACCTCATTTTCAGCCATAAGTTTGCTTCTCCCGTAATGCGATATTGGAGAGGAGCTTTCCTTCGGGTCTTTTCTGGGTCCGGCTGCCGAAAGACTGCTGATATAGATAAACTGTTTAACATTTTTATCGAGTGAATTAATAAGATTTTTTGTTCCTCCGAAATTAACTTCATAAAAATCCGAGGATCTGCGCGCTTTTGTTAATCCGGCCGCATGAACAACAATATCCACCTGTTTTGTTATACCTGAGAGCGAAGAAGGGTTACGGAT
Organism: uncultured Hippea sp.; assembly: GCA_913009315.1. Taxonomy (GTDB): domain Bacteria; phylum Campylobacterota_A; class Desulfurellia; order JAADFJ01; family JAADFJ01; genus JAADFJ01. Next base: position 5,552 of record CAJVZA010000026.1, on the reverse strand, counting down.
GTCTGCAACAATTTGCTCACAATCAAATTGTTTTTTTAGGCTGTTTTTTCTTCTTACCATACATTTAACATTGTAACCGATTTTCAGCAGCAGTTCGGCTGCGGCAGTTCCAAGGAATCCGTTTGCACCGGTTAAAAGTATTGTCTCAGACATATATGTATATTCAACTTCCGATAATGTATATTATGTAAAATAAACTCTATTTGTTTACTCGTTCGATATACGATTTTGTTCTTGTATCGATCTTTATCTTATCGCCTTCTTTTATAAAAAACGGAACCTGTATAGTTGCTCCTGTTTCTATTGTTGCAGGTTTTCCTCCGGTATTGGTATCCCCTTTGAATCCCGGCGGAGTTTTTGTTATTTTCATCACTACGGTTTTGGGAACGCTCACGCCGATCGGATCTCCGTTAAAAAATAGCACATCAACATTATCGTTTTCTTTGAGAAATAACTTTGCATCTCCAACGATCTCTTCAGGTATAGAGACCTGTTCAAAATTTGTATTATCCATAAAGAAAAAGCCGCTTTTGTCCTGATACAGATACTGCATCGAAGATTCCACAACATCAGCTTTTTTTAATTTCGTGCTGGTTTTGTATGTTCTTTCAATAACATTGCCGTTTTTCAAATTTTTCAATTTTGTTCTGACAAAAGCATTACCTTTGCCCGGCTTTACATGCTCATAAGAAATTATTTCAAACGGATAGCCGTCAATTTCAAGCTTTGTTCCTTTGCTGAAATCCTTCGTTTCTATCATTTATCCACCTCTTAATCTATTTATTCAATGATAGCATACACGAACTCATTGGTCAAAACATATCCCAGGGGTCGCGTCTCGACATTGGACATTAAGTTATTCTTCCGATATTATCCAGATATTATGACGCGCTTTTCAAAACTCCCCTTTTTGAAAATCTGCCTGTATGTTCGCATCTTTTACGCATCCAAAGCTGTTGAGAGATTTGAGAAAAAGATTGAAGAAGACAGATGTCGAGACGCGACCCCTACTCTACTTCTCAATGCTATTAACAGCACTAATAATAGTGCTTTTATTAATTTGCATCAACTGTTATCAAATATTTTGAGCCTGTTGAAAACTTCCTATTTGTCATTGCGAGCACCAAAAGGTACGAAGCAATTTCTTTATTGTCAACGTCTTTTGAGATTGTTACGTCACTCTATTTTCAGCAATGACATTTTTCAACAGCCTGTTTGCATTTGACATAATAATTCCTACTATGTTCCTATTGATCTAAATCATCAAAAATGCTCTAATAACAGCGGTTCTATTGATAGAACCTATGAATAACTATTTAGAATTCAGATATAATATTAATAGTTTTTTAACCTTGATCGTTATTATATTTGACAAGGACTTACTATACGTATATAAATGTAATATGCATAAAAAAGGATGTTGGCTTCTTAACATAATCAGCTATTTGTTTATAAATAGACTATACTACGAACTTGTTTTCCTTCAACAATGAAACTTGTAACATAGTAAGATGTTGAAAAATTAAAAAAGAGTATATATGAGATATAGCTACATCCATAAAAAACCTGTGACCACCGCATTGCTTCTTGCAGCCGGAACAGGCAGCCGCCTTTATCCATTATCGCAGAATGCCCCAAAATGCCTAACGTTAGTTAATGGCGTGTCGATACTTGAACGTTTGATCTCAAATCTGAGTCTAAATGGTTTCAAACGTCTCGTCGTGGTTACAGGGTATTTAGAAAATTGCATTAAGGATTTCCTGGGAACTCGGATAGGTGACATTGCAATCGATTACATTTTTAGTCCGCTATACAAGACGACCAATAATATCTATTCTCTCTGGATGGCTCGTGAAATTATCAATGAGCCATTCCTGCTGCTCGAAAGTGATCTTGTATTTGATAGTTCACTTCTGAAATCCATGCTGTATCCTGATAAAATAGCTGTTGCAAAGATGCAAACGTGGATGGACGGAGCATATGTTACAATCAATCAATCTCAACAAGTTAAAGCATTTTTTAAGGACAACAAAGCCCGCCTTGCTGTGAATTCATATAAAACAGTTAATATTTATTGTATTTCGCTTAGTTCCTGGCGCAATATTGTCAAAAAATTAGATCAGCATATTTCGGATGGCAAAACAAACGACTATTACGAAATCATATTTACGGAAATGATTGCTGATGGCAACCTCTCTTTTGATATCGTCTCTTTTGACAGCAAGCCATGGTATGAAATAGACACTATTGAAGATCTGGCAAAGGCTGAAAAATTATTTCCATTATACAATCGTATAGCTGATAGAACTGTTCCTGTTTTTTGGGTCACGTAATTGAACAATGGTGCAATACCGCACAACACTAAAAAAATAACAAGAATTTCATATGATACGAAATAATTATAAGACTCAAGCGGAAAAGTACGAATTTATCTGTGGTCAACACGGTGGTTATTATCGATATCATTTTGTAGATCATGCCTACCTTTATAATCTATATTTTCCACCGGAGGCTGTTTTTTCAAATTTTAAAGATCGGATTCACGATCTTGTTCTGAATTATCCGGTGGCGCAAAATGCCTTAGCCGGGCTTATTGGCAAAATAATCAACCAACCTGCTGAAAGGATTGTAGTGGGGAATGGAGCTTCTGAATTAATAAAGATAGTATCAGGGCATATATCAAACAAGTTAATCGTTTCCGTGCCTTCTTTTAACGAATATGTCAATGCTGCCCCTGCAGACAAGGTAGTTGAGTTCCCGCTTGAATTTCCATCCTTTACGATGGATATTGACAAATTTGCGGCGGAAGTGATTAGAGTCAAAGCCGATGTGGCTGTTGTGGTAACGCCAAACAACCCAACATCTTTATTGATTCCCAAGTCCGATCTCATTCGTCTTGCCAAAAAACTTGAAACCAATAACTGTATGCTGATTATTGATGAATCTTTTTTAGATTTTGCAGAGAATCCTGATCTGCATAGCATGGAACAAGAAATCGAAAAATACCAAAATATAACGATTTTCAAAAGTATGAGCAAAGCTTACGGTATCTGTGGACTCAGGATCGGTTATATGCTGACGGCAAATTCTAAATTTGCAGAAGCCGTGCGAAATGGAGTGCATATCTGGAATATTAACGGGTTTGCAGAAGAGTTTTTACGACTTTTGCCGGATTACAAACAAGAATTTATTGCAAGCTGCAAACAGGTGCGAACTGACCGAAACAGCCTGTATAAAAAACTTTGCAACATTAACGGCATGACTGTTTTTAAACCTGATGCCAACTTTATCTTTTGCCGCCTGCCTGATTATGCGCAAAGTGCTCCGGAAATCACCAAAAAATTGTTTATTGAACATAATATGTATATAAAGGACTGTGCCGGCAAAACACAACCTGATTCAGATCGTTATCTTCGTATTGCCAGCCGTACAGAAACAGAGAATTGTAAATTAGTTGAAGCATTAATCAAGGTAATGGACTTAAAAAACTGCCAGGCACACAAATAATGACAAATTCTAAACCGCATACTCCCACAATGCTCTATTTTGCCAGGGATATTCCTAATCTCTGCTCCCTTGCAGGTCTGTTGTGTGCAGTCCTTGGTATTTACTATGCGATTTTGGGCATTTTTCCTCTCGCAATAATTGGAGTTCTGTGGGCTGTTTTATTTGACTGGGCTGACGGAATCATTGCCCGACAAATTAAAGGGCGGACAGCTCACCATCGAGCCGTTGGGGAGCAGCTTGATTCGCTGATTGATATTGTAAGTTTTGGAGTATTCCCAGCTATTTTTCTCTTAAGCTATGGCAAGTTCAGTCCATGGTTCCTACCGGGAGCATTTTTGATTGTTGCTGTTAGTGCTATCCGATTAAGTTACTTCAATGTTTTCGGTCTGATTGACGATAAAACCTACAGAGGATTGGCATTAGATAACAATATTGTTATTCTCTCATTTGTGTTTTTATTTGAAGGCTTTATTAGTTATAAAGTATTTTCAATAATTATTTACGTTCTTTTGATGATATTACTGGTGTTAAATTTAGCTCCTGTAAAAACTCCCAAGTTTGCTGGAAAATGGTTTTATATTCTTGTCGCCTACACATTAGCATTGACAGTTATCTACGGCTTGCTGTTCTGGAACAGAGCTTAACAGAATTAAATATATCGTTATCAACTCGCAAAGTTTATATGAATAAATATAAACCGCGCATTACCGGCAGCTTGCCGGAATGACCTCGTAGTTTTGCGCGGTAAACCGGAATCGACTATCATAACTGGTTGCATTCTTATGGCTTATGTCAAGATCATGTCGTCCAATATAAAGCTCGGTCAAGCAAGATGACGCTCCCGTAACTTATCCTTAATAATCCAGTGTTCGGGAAATTGACGCCGCAGAAGTTTTGGGATTCTTTGACAAGTACTCAAAAGGCGGTTCGGGGATGGAATTTGCGAGAGAACTCGGGCAATTATTAGCAATACTAAAGCAAAGGATAGATAGAGAAGAAAATATGATGAATTAAATCAATAGATATTTTAATACCAACACGAAAATTAATTTTGGTATTAGACTAAGCTGATATTATCTGCCGATCAGAGGGTATCCTGTTCAAAACGATTTCTTTAAGGTTGATCTTCCTGCTGGCATTATCAATATCTATATCTGGACCTCTTCTCAGCACACCAAAACAGAAGTACGAGTTAAGGGATAATATGTAAAATTTTGACAAAAAATACTTTAGTGCTATAAGTTAAAGGTTATCTCTTATACCTAAGATTATAAATTTGTATGCTATCGCAAATAGTAAAGGGGAGCCCGATGAAAGGCGGTTTGAGAAAACATCGTATTAATGAAATAAAGAAAAAAGAAAAAATTGATCTTGCAAATTTGGAACACAAAAGGCAGCTTTCGGTTGTAGAGAAATAATCAGTTTAGCTAACAGTCAACCAAATTACCTGATACCGATTTAGTTTTGCCGGTTTTTTTTGAAAGAGTTTGAAAGAGTAAGAAAGCATATCAAAATACTTCTTTTCTAGTCGTTTTAGTGTAAATGAAATATCCATAGACTGCGTTTATCATATACTAAGAAAACTGATAGAAATTTGTAGAAACAATGATTAGAATAAAAAAGATATATAAATACAGGAGTTCTCAAGCAAAAGGGGGTTTTATGAAGTATAGGGTATTGATTATTGCTTTTATAGTAGCAGGATTGTTGGGATTTAGTGTTTCAGCAAGCGCTAGAAATAGTCAGAAGAATATTCAACGATGGCAAAAAGAGTGTGATAGTGGAGTTATGGAAGTATGTTTTAATATCGGTCTTCTATATGACAATGGCAAAGGCGTAAGACTGGATCATAGTAAGGCTGCTCAGAGATCGGAAGAGCACACGTCTGAACTCCAGTCACACTGATATATCTCGTATGCCGTCTTCTGCTTGAAAAAAAAAACAATAAAAGAACTGAACTATATTCTTTCCTTACTCCATATACTGATATATCGCTTTTATCTTCACCTATGTCTTATCTCCCATTGCTACCGCGTTCAACTTTT
>CAJVZA010000025.1 GCA_913009315.1 uncultured Hippea sp. | reverse complement strand
TAAGCCTAAAAGTTTCATTAGAATTTCTAATTTTAGAATCTTCCGTATCAAAAAAAATTGCATAAAGTTCATCATCAAATATTTTTTCAGCACCCAATGAAATTAATTTCGGTTCTAAATCTTTATGGGATACTTCCATAATTTTTACTTCAATTTCTTTCATACAATTTTGCAAACCTCGGTTTTTTATTAATTATTTTTCAGAAGCAGGTTGAGAATATTATGCGTAACGCATTGAACATGAAACGTTGATATCTCAGCGCTCATTATGCTGAGTCCTGTTGTCAACACATATTTTAAAAAAGTTTAAGGTGTATTCTCCTATGCCGCATTACGTATAGCTTTTGTTCTGCCCTGTGCTTTCATCATAAAACTATTGTTCTTTTATTCTCAATATTTCTTTCAGTTTCTTCTATTTTTATTTTTTCAATTTTATTCCCATTCCTTTTCGGTTTTTCAATTTCACAAATATTATTTATATTGTAAATAACTTCTTTTTCTTTTGGAATTAATTTTTTATCAGTAAGTTTTGTTTTGTTAAAATCTATTGTTCTCATTGGTTCTGGAACTACAAAATATTTTTTCAAACTATCCCAATCATTGTTTCTTATTGTAATTATATCATTCAAATAAAAGCTAACCCAATTTTCACCGAGCTTATAATTGGGTTTCACTACTTCCAATTTTCGTTTTGAGATTTCTACATACTCTTTGTCCAATTCAAAACCTATATATTTTCGCCCTAATCTTTTAGCTGAAATGGCTGTTGTTCCAGTACCAGAAAATGGGTCCAAAATAATATTATTTTCATCAGTCGATAATAAAATCAATCTGTCTAATAGATGTGTAGGTAGTTGGCAAGGATGCGGGTCCCTATTTTTATTATGTTTTATTCGGTAAATATCTGTCCAAACATCTGAAACCAAAGGTCCAAATGGATGTAATTTATCTTTTTTACCTCCATAATCTTTTAGTAAATATCCTTGTTTTCTATCTCTTTTATGCGGATAGCGAAGTTCGTATATTTTTGTTCCTTTTTCTTTTTTGCTGTAGAACAAAATCCCATAATGTGCTGGTTGCAATGATTTTCCCATTGGTGCTGTTGAAGCATCCCAAGAAATCCAATGTTTGAAATGAGCAAATTTGTTTAAAAATGTAGCGTAGTATGTGAGCCATTTAGGAATATTATGTAAAAAAATTGAGCCTGTTGGTTTTGTTACTCGCACCATTTCGGATATCCATTGTTCGCACCAATTTAAGTACTCTTGAAATTCAAGGCTATCTTTATAGCTTGTATATTTTTTTTTCAAATTAAATGGCGGGTCGGCAAAAGTCATATCTACTGAATTGTCTGGAATATCTTTAAATAATTCCAAACAGTCGCCTCGTATTATTTGGTTTATATATTTTTCTATAATTTTAATCAAAATTTAAACTCCAAGTTTTCACTGCTAAATCTGCAAGTTTATTTTGTCTGTCTTTAATATTTTCTACATTCCATTCTTCATAATTCTCAGCAATCATCTTTGTTATCCATAACGCAGACTCTTTAAATTTTTCTTTTTTTATATGAAAGGCAGAACTTTTGAAATCATTATTTTCTTTTGTTTTCATTAACGTTAAATTCCCAATTCTTTTCACATATGTTCTTACATCTTCTTCTTTAAAGTTAGACCAATTATTACCTGGTTTTTCAGGTAAAATATGCTCTAAATTTATAGAATCAGGATTTGTATTTACTAACAATTCAGGATTTCCTTTGCCCCTATGATAATTTTCAATAGCACTTAAATAATATCTTGCAAATTTATGTTTACTAACAGTTGCAATTTCAAATTCTTGTTTAAATTCCTCATCACTTGGAATTAACTTCTTAAGAGCTTCCTTTAAATTTTTTGCGTCTTTAACATTACCATCTGAAATCTCTTTAGCTTTATTAGCATAAGCTTGCTCTAAAGCCCCTCCTCCCATTCTCCCTGTTATAAGGTTTCTTACGAGCCAAGATAGTATTAATTTCAATGAGTTAGCTACTTCATCATTTGTAAAATTTTTTAATATTGATATTAACAGAGGTCTATATTGCTCTAAGCTAAAGTAATTTAAAGTTTCTATGAATTCTCTACATTTATTATCATAGTCGTTCCAAAATGCTGAATTATGATTTAAAATCGCCTTATATCTATCTACATCATTTTTTAGATCGCCAATAAAGGCAATTACTTCAGTAGATGTTCTTTTTTTATTCTTTATTTCATTATATAGTTCTTTATTTTTTACTCTAATAAACCCATTAATTGATGCCCAATAGTGCTTTATATATGTCAAAGTTAAACTCTCTTCTTCTATTTTTGCTATAAGTTCAAGCCATGAACTTTGTGCTTCTTCTAATCTTTTTATTCCCGCTTTACTATATAAATAGTTTTTTAACAAATCTATTTGTGCTAATTCTAATCCCCTGTCATTTAATGTTTCAAAAATTGTAAAAGCATTTGCATCAGTAGGTACAGTAATAATAACAGATTGCAATTTTTCATTAATAAACTCTCTCCAATCATATAAGATATTTATATTATCATTATTTTGAGAAAGTAATTTCTTAATTTTTTCCCCCGAAAGCTCAAAAGCATCCTTTATTCTCTTATGAGATTCTTTTTTTATTTCTTTACTTTTATATGAATCAATTATAAAACTCTTAAAAAACTCGTTATCTTGAAGGTTTAATTCCAGTTTTGGAATATTATCTTTATCTCTCATATCATATTCACTTAAATAATCAGTTTGGATTGTTTCCATAGCTTTCTGATCATCTAAAAAAATTTTTAAAGCAGCAAAAAATATAACTATTGTTGCAATTCGTTGTTGCCCATCAATAATTTCAAGTTTACTATTTTCTTCCTTAGATAAGACTATTGTTCCTAAAAAGTATTCTTCTTCACTTAAATTGTTATCTATATCATCAAGTAATTGTGATACTTGTAATTCCTTCCAAGCAAAAGAACGTTGATATGGTGGAACAAAAAGTTTATTTCCCTTAATCAAGTTTCCTATTCCCTTTATTTCAAATTCTATTTTGCTCATTTCTTAATGACCTTTTCAATTAATAATTTTTCAAATCGTTTTAATTCGTCTTTGTGAAAAGTAAAAACATCTTCATAGGCTGTAACCATCCTTTTTAAATCACCTTTACGGACATACCAACCAATTCCATCGATAAAGCCAATAAAAGTAGCATTAGGGTAATGTTCTTTTATTAATGTATCAATAGATATTTCAGTTTTAGATTTGTCTCCTTGTCCTGATGAAGTTGTGGCTAAAAACGAACTTTCGGCAATAATTATTGGATTTTCTTTGTTTGGAATTATAAAATCCATTGTTCTTTTGTTATCGGGGGCGTTATTTATTAACTCCGTTAAGTCACCCGCTTCCCAAGTAATATCAAGAGATTTTAATATTTCTTCAACAACAATCTCCGGATTGTTACTTTTTTTGCCTGAATAACTACCTTTTTCTTTATAACGAATTAATGTATCAATCATTTCGGGTATTTCAAATTTCAACTTTGAAATACTTAACTTTTTCAACTCAAATAAAGGGATTGTATCGGCAAGAAATGGAATTGAAGCTCCTTCAAAGAAGATGTTAACAATTCCTTTTCTAAAATATTTATTTTTCTTTATTAGATTTATTATTTTGTTGTCTGACCATTCTTGAATATTATTAGGATTTGGCTCATCATACCATTTATCTTTATAAACAAGATTATTTAATTCTGGAATATCAACTATTCTAATTATTGTAGTCAGTCGTTTGAGGTATTCATTTGAAAAACCTGTTAGAGCTAATAAAGCCCTCAATCCGTTTTCCTTTTCAGATATTAAATCTTCAAATATTTCTTTTTTTAATCCTTCTGTCTCAATTCTATTTTTTACATTAAGCAAAGTTTCTTTAAGAGAATTAACATACCCTTCATAATCTTCTTCAAATTTAGGATTAAAAAAATAAAATGTATTCTTTTTAATGACGGTTTGAAATTTATCTTCTGTCGTTTTTATCATACTATTTCCTTTCAAATATTAAAATGTATTCTTCTTTCATCGTGTTTCTCATTCCTTTGATAGGTTTTAATATACTTTTTACCAAATCTAAACTGTGTTTCTTAGCTGAATTAATTACTTTCTGTTCCAGTCTAACACCTCCCGTTTGATTAGTGTTAGAACCTATTATTACAACAAGGAATTTATTTTTCTTTAAAACTCGTGAAGATTCGCTTAAAAATTTATCCATATCATTGAAATAAATTTCTAATTTCTCTGATTTGGTCTTACCTTTTAAACCGATTAAATTTTCTTTAAGTTTATTCGTGTCATATCCGAGATATTCCAACTGGTCTTTGTCATTTTCAACATAATCTATTGCAAAAGAATATGGTGGTGAAGTAATTATTCCGTCAATGGAATTTTCAGGTAATTCAATATTCAAAGCATCTGAATTATTTAAAATAGTAACTTCTCCTAATGTTTTATTATTGAAATATTTATTCATCAATAAAGCTTTTACGGTTTCAATATAACGATTAAGAACTTTATTGAATAATTGTTTATGATTTGAGCGAACAACACGCTTCGAATATCCTAATGCATCAAGATAGGCAAGAAGTACCAATTCATAAATTTCTTTTTTGCCGTAATCTATTTTCTCAATCTTTTTTAAAATATTTTTCCGAGAATAGAAATCAAACAATTTATTCTCATCAAGTTCAATTTTGTTTAAAATATTCATATCAATGTTTAAAGCATCGTATTTTGTTTGAATCATCATTTGACAAAACGGACTAACATCTATTGCATAAGAATTAATACCGAGCAATGCTGCTTCTATATTTGTGGTTCCACTTCCTGCCATTGGATCAAGAATTGTTTCGCCCTTTTTTATTCCAAGAATATTTATTAGTGCTTTTATTAATTGAGGGTGAAACTTTCCACGATAGGGGAATAGACTATGAGTTGCATAACCCGTTGAAAAAAGTCCGTTTTTAAAATAAGAATTTGCCGTTGATGTTCTGTTTTTACTAACTTCCTCCGGTATTTCCGAATATCTTAAAAAATGTAAACTTTCTTTGCCTTCAAATGTTTTAGCATAGGCAGTTCTAGCAAGGTATTCTTTTTCATCAAGAGTTTTATATTCTAGATAAGCTAATTCAAATTCAAAAAGTTCAGTAACAGAAGGAAGTAGTTCGACCTTATTATTAAACAGTTCTTGCGTTGGTGATGGTATTTTGTAAAATTCATCCATATTACAAATATACCACAATAAAGTTGTTCGTAAAAATTAATTCAACAGTTTTTATTAATTTGTTATTCACATTTTTTCCTATTTTTTTGATTGTAATACTGTTTTTGCATTGGGCAGAACATTTGTATATATCCCTTGTTATCATACCACCCAATTGGAGGGATAAACGCAATTGTTGATATATTTCTTTTATCATCATTTTACCATTCCCTTTTATTCAAATTTATTCAAAAAACCATCTATTAAATACCTGATTTTATCAATTGCTTTCTTGATATATGAAGAATCCCTTTTGAACGGTTAATCCAATAACTCTTAATATACCCTAAATCAGTCACTTGTTCAAGTAGATGGGTTGCGAACTTCGCGGGCTTTATGAGGTTTCCCATATACTTCGTTAAACTTCTTTGAATTAACCCGTTAATTTTTCAGAAGTTTGCCTTGTCTATAGAAAACCTCATAAAAAGCTGTGAATTTGTTTACTGTGCAGTGGTCTCATAATGCCGCATTTTTTTAATTATTTGAATTAGTTGATATTTTTCGATTTTTTAAATCCGAATGATTCGAATTTATATCGATAACTTGAGTTGAAAAGCGTTAAGCCGATAAAATTATTTCCGCGCCTTGCCGGTTAATCTATTAATACTGATTTTGAATACTCTGGTTTCATTTCTTAACTTTTCTATATATTTTATCCCTTTTTCCATAAATTCCGATGAATATTTTTGCAGCAGTCCTTCCAGAGCTTTTTGTTTATCTATGCCAAATACCTCTTCGGCTTCTCCTGAGATTATTACACTTTCGTACTTTGTGCCGAATTTATCAGGCAATATCTTCGTGTTTCCGACAATACAAAATGAAACTGCGGCGTTGTTTTTGATGTTATCAATTTTCTGTCCCGCGACAGCACAATGAAAGTAGATACAGTTGTCAATAATGCAGAAATTCAGAGGTATTCCGTACGGTTTTCCATCCTTAGAAACGGTTGACAGAACACCGTATTCCGCTTTGTTTAATAGTTCTATTGATTCTTCTTCTGCGATAGCTCTGTCTTTTCTGCGCAATTCATTCATTATGAGACCACTGCGCAATAAGCGCATCCACAGAAGTCAAAGAAAGGGCAAGATTTAAAAATTAAAATTTGAGGGACTAACCGATTAGTTTGAAAATTGTAATTTATTGAAGATTGCCCTTTATCCGGCTTCCCTATGGGCTTATTGCGCAGTGGTCTCATTATATCTTCTCAAGATTATTGATAGTTTTTTCTGAATCTGCGCTCCCTGTATTTACGGTACTTTTCGGTTCAAACATAAGAACATACGCTTCATTTTCCGCTTTAGGCATATGCTCCGTACCCTTTGGAATAATATAAAACTCTCCCTCATTCAATTCAATATCGCCATCCCGCAACTTAATCGTCAGGTGACCTTTCACTACCATAAACAGTTCATCTTCATTTTCATGATGATGCCAGAGGAACTCTCCTTTTAATTTTGCCAGCTTTATATATTGGTTATTCAGCTCACCTACTATTTTGGGATCCCAATAGCTATCGAATAAAGAAAATTTCTCAAGTAAATTGACTTTGCTCATCTGATCGCTCTTTCTGCATCAGCCGGATTCAGCGGTATTTTGAAGCGCAGCAAACGTACCAATGCATGAATGTTAGTTTTTATCAAATTTATCAAGCCATGCAATGATCGATTCAAAAATTCTTAAGCCGTCATCACTGCCTAAAATCTTCTCAACTGCCCGTTCGGGATGAGGCATCATTCCGCATACATTGCCCTTTTCGTTAACAATTCCGGCAACCGAATCGACAGAACCGTTAGGATTGTATGCCTCGGAGATTGACCCATCCTTGCTGCAGTATTGAAAAGCAGTTTGAAAATTTCTATTATTTGAAAAGTAGCATCCCTCGCTATGCGCAATCGGCATTTTTAGAACGGAACCCTCATCAATTAAGTATGTAAAGGGTGTTTTTTTGACGGATTTTACATAAACCGTTTTATGAATAAATTTCAATGTTTTATTTCTCAGAAGCGCTCCGGGCAAAAGTCCGGTTTCAACCAAAATCTGAAAACCATTGCAGATTCCAAGAACAAGACCGCCTCCGGCAGAATATTGAGCAATCAGCTCCATAATAGGAGACGCTGCAACAAGAGCGCCTGCTCTCAAATAATCTCCATAGGAAAAACCACCGGGCAAAATCACACAATCAACATCCGGAAGAGGCGATTCATGCCATATCTTTACAGGCTCGGCCCCTGCAAGCTTAACGGCATAATGACAATCAGAATCACAATTTGAACCCGGAAATGTCACAATTCCAAATCGCCTTTTCATAATCTTTTTATGTCTGCCTCATGTATTACCGGATTTATAAGAATCTTTTGAGCAACCTCTCCGGCGATTTTTAATGCTTCGGTTTCAGCCGCATCTATATCCATATCGATAGTTTTTCTCACGCGCACATTTTTGATGCCGCCGTATCCTGCCCGGTTTATAACCTTTTCTATGGCCTTGCCTTCCGGGTCCAATATCTCATCTTTCAGATAAATGTTTATTCTTACCTTCACGCACCTATCCGCTGGGCAATAATGTTGTATCCTTCAATCATATCTCCTAAATTATGCCTGAACCGATCCTTATCAAGTACGCTTCCGTCCCGTATATCCCAAAGTCTTGCACCATCAGGAGTTATCTCGTCGGCTAACAAAATTTTTCCGTAATATCTGCCGAATTCTACCTTGAAATCTACTAAAATAATGCCTCTGACAAACAAAAAATGTTTGAGAAGCGTATTAATTCTTAAAGCTAAATTCTCTATGATCCTCATTTCCCGTTTGTCTGCTATATTGAATGCTGCAATATGATTTCTGGTTAGCTGCGGATCATCAAGAGCATCGGATTTGAAAAAATACTCAATCATCGGGAAAGGCAGGTCGTCTCCTGCCTTTTTCCCGAATCTTTTAGCCAAACTTCCTGCAATCTTATTTCTTACAACAACCTCAATAGGAATAATTTCAACATTTTTCTGCAGCAGCTCTTTTTTATTGAGTGTTCTTTCATACGCCATAGGAATCTCGTCGGAAAGAAATTCAAATATCTTCTTGCATATTCTTACATTGAGTTCGCCTTTGCCCTCTACGACATCATGCTTTTTTCCGTTAAAAGCAGTAGCGTCGTCATTAAAATGTAAAATCACACGATCGGGATCAGTTGTCCCGTAAACGGTTTTTGCCTTACCTTTATATAATAAAGTTCCCTGTTCAAAGTCGCTCATTTTAAAAACCTGCCAGCAGTATCAAGATAGCGATAATATTGGTAACCTTTATCATTGGATTAATCGCAGGACCGGCGGTGTCTTTCAGCGGATCACCAACCGTATCGCCTGTAATCGCAGCTTTATGGGCTTCGGAGCCTTTTCCTCCATACAATCCGGTTTCGATCAATTTTTTAGCATTATCCCAAGCTCCGCCGCCTGTTGTCATAAATATTGCAAGAAACAGACCTGTAATAATAACACCCACCGATAAAGCTCCAAGAGCAACCGGACCGAACAGTATATATACTATAATAGGGAGCACAACAGGCATAAGACCCGGAACAATCATCTCTTTCAGGGCAACTTTTGTTACAATATCAACAGCTTTGCTGTATTCAGGTTTTGCCGTACCATCCATAATCCCCTTTATCTCTTTGAACTGTCTTCTAACCTCATTTACTACCATGCCTGCAGCTACTCCAACCGCCTCCATCGCTCTGGCAGTAAAGTAAAACGGCATCATAGCTCCGGCAAGAAGACCTATAATAACAATTGGATCTGTTAAATTAAAAGTTAAAGTCATGCCCATTTCGCGTCCCGATTCTACATATTCGGCAAAAAGCACCAGTGCAGCCATTACAGCCGAACCTATCGCAAATCCCTTTGTTACAGCTTTGGTTGTGTTTCCGGCAGAGTCCAGAACATCAGTAGTAGCCCTTACATTCTCAGGCAGATCAGCCATCTCTGCGATGCCGCCGGCATTATCAGAAATAGGTCCGTAAGAATCAATAGAAATGATTATACCGCTCAGTGAAAGCATAGAGGCGGCAGCAATGGCAATTCCATACAGACCTGCCAGTATATAAGAGAAATAAATAGCAAATATGAAGATGATTGCAGGAAGAACCGGGGCTTTCAAGCCTACCGCAATACCGGCAATTATATTTGTAGCATGTCCTGTTCTTGATGCATCTGCAATACTTTTAACAGGACTATATCTTTCAGATGTAAAAAAGTCGGTCACAAAAAGGAGTAGTATGGCGATAATTTCACCGATTGCCGCCGTAAGAAAAAGGCTTGCAGGAGACACATAAGAGCCGTCAGGAAATGTCACAACATTATGCATCATCTTGTTTGCGGCAAACCATGTAACTATAAGAGATATCACAAATGTCACACCGAGAGCTTTATAAAACCCTTTTACCACTGCATCGTTGTCTTTAATCCTTGCAAAAAATACACCTATAACCGAGGATACTATCGCAAGCGATGCCACCACAAGAGGAAACATTGTAGCCAAACCGACACTGCCCGGTTTATCAAAAAGCGTATGTCCTAAAATCATAGAAGCAACAAGCGTAACGGTAAATGATTCAAAAACATCGGCTGCCATACCCGCACAATCACCGACATTATCACCGACATTATCCGCGATAACAGCCGGATTACGCGGGTCATCCTCGGGAATCCCTGCTTCGACTTTACCTACAAGATCAGCTCCAACGTCAGCCGCTTTAGTATAGATACCCCCGCCTAAACGTGCAAAAACACTGATAAGACTTGTACCAAATGCCAGACCTATCATTGCCTTTAATGTCTTTTCAACAGGCTGACCAAACAAATATACCGATGCCGTATAAAATCCGGCTACAGCCAAAATTCCAAATCCGGCAACAAGAAATCCGGTGACGGACCCCCCTCTGAATGCAACATTAAGCGCATATGACAGTCCATGTCTTGCAGCTTCAGCAGTTCTTACATTCGACTTTACCGCTACGACCATTCCGATATAACCTGCCAAAGCAGAAAGAGAGGCACCCACAAGATATCCTATAGCGGTTAAAAATCCAAAATGCTCAGACTTTGCCCCCAATGCCCACATAACAATAAATATTACTACCGCAACATAGGAAATCGTCCGATATTCTCTTGAAAGAAACGCCATAGCTCCGTCTCTTATTGCTTTTGCAATCTCCTTCATTCTCTCGTTGCCCTCAGGTTTCGCCGAAACCCAGACAGCCGATGAGGCAGCGTAAATAAGCGAAATTGCACCACTGACAAAAGCAATTAATAAATAAACACCAACACTACTCATAAGTAACCCTCCAAATTGATTTCCGTTCTTTTCACAAATCTTATCATCACTTTATACAACATCTTTATATCTCCGTCTCTTTATATATCGTTCCATAAAATATAAACAACCTCGCATTGGGATCTTTTAGACAATCGGATGCCATTCCAGCCTTAAAACAAATCTGCTTCAAGTATTCATCAACATCCCAACCCTGTTCAACAGGCACTTGAGGCAAAAAAAGTCCCGAATGACCGCCGGATTTTAAGATGATTCCATCACGTCCTATCTTTATTTTCTCTTTAAAAGGTCTTTCTATCTCTTGCGGCTTGCTAAGCAAAGTCACCTCGATTTTTATATCATCTAATTCAGAAGATTCAAGAGGCAAAAATCGCGGGTCTCCGAAAGCGGCTGAAAGCGCAGCCTCTTTTAATGCATCTGCAATACTCATAACAGGTTCCGGAATTCCTATGCATCCCCTAAGATTTCCGTTTTTGCTCAGTGTCACGAAAACCCCCTGTTTTTTTCTCATCAAATCATCATATTCGCCTATATCCGGAGGTTTAAGTTCTTTTCCAAGTCGCTTCGCAATAAAATATCTCGCCATTTTCAAAAGTAGTTTACCGAAATTTTTATCCATCTACCACCTCCTGACATCGACTGCAAAGCCCGTCACCGGATAGCTTTACCGACGGAAGATACCGCCAGCAGCGTTCGCATTTCTCTGAATCCGACTTCTCTATCGTAATATCAACTTCATCAATACTGCAGCTTGCTATAGGACTTGCAGCTCTGCCTATCCTAAATTCAGAAACCATAAAAAGATCGGCGCTGTTTTCAAATTGTTTCAAAAATTCTATTTCAGCATCATTGCCGTCGGCATATATGACAAGCTCAAGACTGTTGCTCACAGTTTTGTCTGCCTTTAGAGGCTCAATAGCTTTTCTCACAGCCGATCTGTATCCGTCCAGTTTCTCATATCTTTCGATAAGCGGCTGTTCTATCCTGCTGTCATATAGTGCAGGAAGACCTCCGTCAAATACGGAGCTTTTGTTTCTGTTCTGCCACGCTTCCTCAGAAGTAAAACAAAGAACAGGCGAAAGAATATGAACTATTTCATCGTATAAGATATTCAGAACAACCTGAGCGCTTTTGTAACTTATACTCTCTTTTGAGTCACAATAAAGTCTGTCCTTTATTATATCAAAATAGTAACTGGAAAGATCATTATTACAAAAATTAGTAATATTTTTTATTGCTGTATGAAACTGATAGCCTGCCATGTCATCAAGAATATCGCGCTTCTTTACCTCCCACCTTGCCAAAATCAGCCGATCAAATTCAAGCAGCTTATCAATATTATCAAAAGAATCGGCAAGATTTCCAAGCAAAAACCGTACACCGTTTCTAAGTTTTCTGTATGTTTCAACAAGGCGTTTCAAAATTAGATCAGATAAATGAATATCATACTGATAATCACTTGAGGCAACCCAAAGGCGAAGAATGTCGGCTCCGTACTGATTAATAATCTTTTTTGGACTTATGACATTTCCAAGTGACTTGCTCATTTTTTTCCCGTTCATATCGGTTACAAAACCATGAGTCAGAACAGCTCTGTAAGGAGCATGACCTCTTGTACCGACCGATTCCAAAAGTGAGCTGTGAAACCATCCTCTATGCTGATCGGAACCTTCAAGATAAAGATCTGCCGGAGACGACAGTTTCCAGTGCGAATCCTCCAAAACAGCCGCATGACTGCTTCCGGAATCAAACCATACATCAAGTATATCCTTTTCTTTTTCAAACTCTTCTGATCCGCAGTCACACTTATAACCTTCAGGCAATAATTTTTTGTTGTCCATTTCAAACCAGATATCGGCACCGCCCTCTTCCATCATATCGGCTACTCTGCCGATCAGTTCTTTAGACGTCTGATATTTGCCGCATTTACTGCATTTAAAAAGTGCAATTGGGACACCCCACGCTCTTTGCCTGCTGATGCACCAATCGGGGCGGTTTTCTATCATGCTCATTATCCTGTTTTTGCCCCATTGGGGAATCCAGCGCACATTATTTATTTCTCTCAATGCATCTTTTCTGAGGCTGCCTTTATCCATAGAGATAAACCATTGAGCTGTAGCTCTAAAAATTATGGGAGACTTGCATCTCCAGCAATGCGGATATGAATGTGTAATTTTCTCTACATCAATAAGCCCTCCGGCTTTCTCAAGATCCGCCATAACAAGATCGTTTGCATCCCAAGTAGTTTTCCCCTCATATTCCGGGATCTCTTTGGTAAATTTTCCATGATCATCGATTGGCGAAAATATCTCAAGGCCGTATTTCAATCCGGTCTGATAATCGTCGGCACCATGACCGGGAGCCGTATGAACCGCTCCGGTTCCGGAATCGGTTGTCACGTAATCGGCAAGAACTATTGGAGATACTCTTCCGTTCAGAGGGTGAATAAGGCTTCTGCCCTCAAGCTCCCTACCCTTCAACTCAGTTAAAATTTTATAATCAGATATTTTAAACCGAGTCATCAAGGAATCAAGCAGTTCGGCTGCAACCACAAAAACCTTGTCGCCGCCAACAGCGGCAATGGCATAGACAATTTCGGGATTAAGTGCAACAGCCCTGTTTGCAGGTATTGTCCATGGAGTCGTAGTCCAGATTATTACAGAAACTTTGCGCCCTGCAGCCTCTTTCCATTCCTGCTCTGCATCAAAGCTTACAAAGATCGCTTTGTCTTTCTTGTCATGATATTCAACCTCAGCTTCAGCAAGCGCTGTTTCACACGAGGCACACCAATAGACAGGCCTTTTGTTTTTGTAAACAGTATCCTTTTCAACAAACTTGCCGAGTTCCCTCAATATGGCAGCTTCGTAATGGTAGTTCATCGTCAAATAAGGATCTTCCCAGTCGCCAAAAATACCAAGCCGCTTAAATTCATCGCGCTGTATATCAATATATTTCAACGCATAATCTCTGCAAAGTTTTCTGATTTGACTCGTAGTCATCTTATGCTTTTCGGCCCCGAGTTCTTTTTCTACCTGATGTTCAATTGGAAGCCCATGACAGTCCCATCCCGGAACATAGGGTGCATACTCGGCATTCATAAGATGAAATTTTACAATAATATCCTTTAATATCTTATTTAATACATGCCCCATGTGAATATGTCCGTTTGCATACGGAGGCCCATCGTGCAGTATAAATTGGCGATTATCCTTATTCTTTTCCAGCAGTTTCTCGTACAGCTTTGCATCATTCCACTGCTTTAGAATCTCCGGTTCCAATCGACTCAAATTTCCTCTCATTTTAAAAGAGGTTTCCGGAAGATTTAAGCTTTCCTTATAATTCATACCCTACCTTCTTAATTTGGCGCCCAATCTTTTCTCAAGATGATCCGCCAATTTATTCAGTTCATTCTGTATATCATCTTTTACTCGATTATCAAAGACAACATTAAATGTAACACTTTTTTTATCCTCCGGGATACTTTTTCCTTGATACAGATCAAAAGGAATCGCAGTTTTTACTGATTTTATCTCACAAATTGCATCAATAATTTTCTGTGTATAGATCGCCTTATCAACAATTAACGATATATCCTTTTTTATCGATAAAAGCTTGTCTATTTTTTTATAACTATAGTGCCTGCTGCTTTTAAAATAATCAAGATTAATCTCTGCAACAACTACCGGTTTATCTATTTTGCGGTTGATCAGGATATCAGGATGAAGCTCCCCTATGTATCCAACGCTTTTTTGATCTAAAATAACAGAAGCAGACCGGGCAGGATGCAGAAAAGCCGGAACATCAGCAGATACCTCTACAGTCTCAGGCGCACAGATAAGTTCAATTACACCTTTGATATCATAAAAATCGAACCTGTCCTTTTTTGAATACCAGTTAGCAGGATAATCACCGCCCGCCAGCATCCCAAGATAATTTGCTTCGCCTGTTCGAAAAAACAGCGTACCTATCTCAAATATTTTTACAGTCTGACTACCGTAATTAAGATTTGTAACAAGGTTATCAAGAAGACCCGGAATAAGCGAAGTTCTCATAACAGATTGATCAATATTTATAGGATTTGATATTTCAATCGGTTTTTCAGAAGAGAAACTTCTCGTCGAATCTTTGTCCAAAAAACTGTAATTGATTACCTGACTAAAGCCGAATGCCGCAAGCAGATCTGCAATTTTCTGCTTTTTTTTGCTTTTTTTGACAGAAGAAGGTCTAATATAGGGAATAGTAGGCTCAATCTTGCTGTATCCGTAAAACCTTGCTACTTCTTCAATCAAGTCAACGTCAACCGTTAAATCATGCCGATAACTCGGAGCTGTAAAAACACTACGATTTTTTGCCTCTTCTATTTTCGATATACCGAGAGATTCCAATGTTTTGTCGATAAATCTTTTATCAATCGATACGCCGATATAATTCTTAACTTTTTCATAGTTAAGGCTGATCTTCTTCGGAACAGTCTCTTCATCATAAAATGCAGCCTGCATAATTTCGCCGCCGCAAATATTTTGTGTCATATCAATTGCTGCAGCAAGTGAATGTCTTGTTTGAAGCCTGTCGACTCCGCGCTCGAACCTAAAGGATGCATCTGTCGGCAAATTCATTCTTTTTGAAGTGCGTCTCACGGAAACCGGATTAAATACTGCCGCCTCAAACAGAATTCTGCAGGTATCGTTAGAAATTTTGCTTACTTCGCCCCCCATTACTCCGGCAACAGCCACTGAAGAATCAGCATCTGCTATCACAAGAGTGTCCTCGGAAAGAGTTCGCTGCTGCCCGTCCAAGGTCTCTATCGTTTCGCCATTGCCGGCTTTTCTCACAACAATTTTTTTATTCAATTTATCAAGATCAAACGCATGCATCGGCTGACCCGTATCAAGCATAATATAGTTGCTTATATCGATAATATTATAAAGCGGTCTTATGCCGCATTTCAGCAGTTTTATTTTAAGCCACAGCGGAGATTCCGCTATTTTTATCTTTTCAACAGATGCACAATAATAAGATTCTACATCTCTTGATCTAATTTCAAGATCAAATGGCCTGTATTTGCCTAAATCAATATCAGGAACTCTTTTTTTTAACGGTTTTTCAAAATAAGCTGCAAGCTCTCTTGCAATACCGAGATGCGAGAGCAGATCTCCTCTGTTTGGAGTAATCTCATACGTAATTAAACTGTCGGAAAAAAGCGGGATATCCTTCAGACCTGTCCCGTTTTTATAGTATTTATCAAAAACTATCAGGCCTTCGGAGCTCTCTTCAAGACCAATCTCCTTAAGTGAAACGGCCATTCCAATAGATTCAACATCATCAAAATTTCGCTTTTTGATCTCGGCTCCATTAATAAATGTGCCGGGAGCCGCCCAGACAATTTGGTCGCCTTCCTTTACATTTGATGCGGATGTGACAATATTCACAATTTCTCTGCCGGTATCGATCTTGAGCATTTTATTACTGCCGTTTTTGAAAGCATTATCGGTTCGTTTAAGCACAGCAGCAACCGATAAATTATCTATATTTTTCGATAAGTCTTTAACCTCATCAACTTCCGTGCCAAGCTCTGTCATTTTTTCGGCCAGATTTTCGGGACTAAGATCTATATCAACCCAATCATTAAGCCAGTTATAAGATATTATCATTTTATCAGTGCAATATGCCGCTGAATTGAGAAAGAAATCTCAGATCCGAATTGAAAAACAGCCGTATATCATCAATGCCGTATTTCAGCATTGCAATTCGCTCTATGCCGATTCCAAATGCAAATCCCTGCCATTTATCAGAATCATATCCCACATTTCGGATAACATTAGGATGCACCATACCGCTTCCCAAAATCTCAAGCCAGCCGGTATGAGAACATACTCTGCACCCTTTTCCATGACAAATGATGCAGCTTACATCAACCTCTGCAGACGGTTCTGTAAACGGAAAATAGCTTGGACGAAATCTAACCGCCCTTTTTCCAAAAACTTTATGCAGGAACGCAGTTAAAACACCTTTTAGATCGGCAAGACTAATCTGTCTGTCAATCATAAGACCTTCTATCTGGTGAAACATCGGAGAATGAGTAACATCTGAATCACGCCTGTAAACAATTCCCGGCGCAATAATAGCAATCGGCGGTTCCGTCTGTCTCATAGCTCTGATCTGAACCGGAGATGTATGCGTTCTCAAAAGTAAACCTTTCACGCTATCAATATAAAATGTGTCCTGCATGTCTCTTGCAGGATGATCTTTGCCGATGTTTAAAAGTTCAAAATTAAGCTCATCGGTTTCCATCTCCGGACCGGTCGCAACCGAAAATCCCATATCATTAAAGATCTCAATCATCTCTCTGTTTATCATCTCAATAGGATGAAGAGAACCTGCCCCGTAATTGTACCCCGGCAATGTTATATCGAGCGCAGAAATACTGAGTTTCTCTTTTTTGATAATCTCTTTTATATTAGTTCTCTGCTGTCCGATAAGCTGCTCAATATACAGTTTAAGTTCGTTTATCTTTTTTCCGGCAGCTGCTACTTCATTTTCAGGAACTTCTTTCAGCTTCTTAAATAAAGCGGCAATCGAACCTTTTTTACCAAGCAAACCGGCTTTAACCTGTTTAAGGGATTCTTCATCCCCGCAGCTCTCAACCAATCGCCTGGCGTCCTGAGCTACACCGTCTATATCAATCATCTATATAATTTATTATATCAGCTTGATAATCTAATACCTTTGACAAGCGAACTGAAATATTCAGGATCATGTATTGCAATTTCCGAAAGCATTTTTCTGTTAAGCTTGCCTCCGCTCTTTAAATACAATCCCATAAATTTGCTGTAGTTAATACTGTTAAGAGCGCATGCGGCGCTTATTCTCGTGATCCATAGTCTTCTAAAATCACGCTTTCTATTTTTTCTTCCCACATATGCATTGGCTAAAGCTCGCTCTACAGACTCAGCTGCGTTTTTATATGTAGATTTTCTTCTACCATAAAAACCTTTTGCAAGCTTTAGCATTCTTTTGTGTCTCTTGCGTGTAACAATACCAGATTTTATCCTTGCCATCTATTTCCTCCTAAACTACATCATACTCTTTATGTTGGCAGCAATTTTTCCGCTAAGATAAACAGCCTTTTTTAACGAACGTTTTCTTTTTCTATTTTTACTTCCCTGGAGATGACTTGTGAAGCCCTTGTGTCTTTTAATAGAGCCCTTTCCGGAAAGCTTAAAACGCTTCTTTACCGCACTTCTCGTCTTTGCCTTTGCCTTTGTCTTTGTCTTTGCCATAATACCTTCTTAATTCATCTTTATTAAGACTTTTTGGGCACAACGATAACATATAGCATCGCACCGGAGGCCCCGCTTGTTTTTTCAACATCGCCCGCATCTCTCATATCAACCGAGATGCGCCCGATCATGTCCTTTCCTATATCATTTATACTTCGTTCCCTGCCGGATAAAAAGATATTAAACTTCACTTTATATCCATCCGAAAGAAACCGTTTTGCCATATTAATTTTTGAAGTATAGTCAGCTTCTGCCACAAATGGTCTCATTTTAATCTCTTTTATCTTAACAATCTTCTGATTCTTCTTACTGCTTTTTTCCTTTTTTTGAAGCTCATAGCGATATTTTCCAAAATCTATGATCTTGCAAACAGGAGGTCTTACATTGGGAGCAACCATAACAAGATCCAGACCGGCTTCTTTTGCTCTTTCAATTGCATTTTCCTTGCTTATTATTCCCACCTGAGTCCCATTCTGATCAATTAATCTGACTTCTCTGTGTCTGATTTCATCATTCAAAATTCCCCGAAACTTCATTTCCGGTCTTTTGTTATTCCTTAATTCAAATCCTCTAATTCTCCTTATGCTCTACCTCCCTGCCTAAATAGGCAATCAAATCTTCTATACCGAACTTTCCTACTCTTTTGCTTTTTCTCGCTCTCAAATCTACAGAGCTATTTTCCGCTTCTATTTTTCCAACAACTGCAATATAATTGATTTTTTCAATCTCGCAAGCCCTTATTTTTTTTGAAAGCGTATCATCGCGGTCGTACAGGTTAACCCTAAAACCATTATATTGCAAGCGCTCGGCAACACTCTTTGCATAACTTAACTGATTATCCGATACAGGAACAACGGCAATCTGAATCGGAGAGATCCAAAGGGGGAAATCACCCTTAAAATGTTCAATCAAAATTGCGACAAAGCGCTCAATAGACCCCAAAATAACTCTGTGAATCATAACAGGTCGAACCATACTGCCATTCTCGTCTCTGTATGTAAGATCAAAGCGCTCAGGTAAATTGAAGTCGCACTGGATTGTAGCGCATTGCCAGGATCTTCCAATCGCATCAGTAAGCTTGGCATCTATCTTAGGTCCGTAAAACGCACCGTCACCCTCATTTATCCGATACTCTTTTCCGGTTTGCCTGAGAGCATTTAATAAGGCGCTGGTCGCAAGTTCCCAATTTTCATCGGTCCCTATTGATTTGGCCGGTCTTGTCGACAACTCAAGGGTATATTCAAAACCAAATAGACTCATCAAACGGTCAACAAAGCTCATTACCGAAATTATCTCATCTTCAAGCTGATCGGGCCGGCAAAACAGGTGAGCGTCGTCCTGAGTAAACTCTCTGACCCTGAGCAAACCGTTTAAGACACCGGATTTTTCATGTCTGTGCACAACTCCAAGCTCAAAATAACGTTTAGGAAGATCACGATAGCTTCTTATCCTGGATTTATAAATCATTATATGGCCTAAACAGTTCATTGGTTTTATACCGAAACTCTGTTCCTCAACTTCTGTAAAGTACATATTTTCACGATAATTATCATAATGCCCGCTTTTTTTCCATAGCGCTGTCCGCAAAATTTCAGGCCCCTTTACAAACTCATATCCATGTTTTAAATGCTCGGTGCGTTCAAACTCCTCAAGCAGATAACGCAGCATAGCTCCTTTTGGATGCCATATTATAAGACCGGGTCCAACCTCATCGGTTATGCTAAACAGATCAAGCTCTTTCCCAAGTTTCCTATGGTCGCGTTTTTTTATTTCTTCAAGATAATTCAGATATTCGATCAGTTTCTTTCTGTTCTCGAAAGCGGTTCCGTATATTCTCTGGAGCATTTTATTCTTCTCGTCGCCCTTAAAATAGGCTCCCGCCACACTTAACAGCTTAAACGCCTTGAGATATCCTGTGTTCGGAAGATGCGGGCCTCTGCAAAGATCTACAAAATCACCTTGCTGATATAAACTAACTCTTTCATCAGTTATGCTTTCAAGTATCTCAACTTTATAATAGTCATTTTGATCTTTAAAATATTCGATTGCCTCTTGCTTAGAAAGTTCCTTTCTAACAAAAGGGTATCTTTTTTTTACAATTTCGGACATTTTCTCTGAAATCGCTTCAAGATCCTCAAGTTTAAGTTTTTTATTTATATCGAAATCATAATAAAAACCGTTCCTAATTGCAGGCCCAACGCCAAAATGCGCATCTTTATAAAGGCTTTTTATTGCCTGAGCCATAATATGGCTTGCACTGTGTCTTTCGATCTGCCTGCCCTTTTCGCTTTCAAGGTAAATAGGCAAAACAACCGTATCCTCTTGAAAGACAGTTGATATATCAAACTGTTTCTCTCCGACCTCAATGGCAATAACATTAGGATCTTTTATAATCTCTCTTGTCGATTCCCCTTTTTTTACAATAAACTGTTTCTTCTGCGTCTTTAATTCTCCTGTTAAATTCGATTGTTTAATTTTGGTGGGCACGAATGGTTTCGAACCATTGACTTCTTGCATGTCAAGCAAGCACTCTACCCCTGAGCTACGCGCCCTTTAAAATCGTATCTTTATGTAAGTTTGATTTATTATCACTATATAGACAGAATGTCAAGTTTTTAATTGTTATAAAACGAAATTAATCTATACACTATTCATAAAATCTACAGGGCAAACGATTTAACTCCGATCTGTCTTTCTCCACTTAGACTGCGAAACGTGCATTAGCGCTTCAATATGAGATGTTCGGAAAATCTTTTAAGCGTGCAGCTCAAAAATAAAGCTTTTAAACCGGAAACATTCCATCTGCTTATTTTGTGCGTATCAGCCCGTTTTTCGTTCGGATTCGGCTGTATTTTGACCTCCTCCTCTTTAAATTTACTTTCACGCTATCTAAATATGGCGGAGGAGGTAGGATTTGAACCCACGGAAGAGAATACTCCCTTCAACTGATTTCGAGTCAGCCGCCTTCAACCGCTCAGCCACTCCTCCAATAAAACATGCGATACCTGTGAATTTTACAATAAGAAAAAATATTTTCAATAGTTCGATAAATCTTAAGCACCTCCGCTATCCACAATCTTTATCAAACAGAATGAATGTCTGCTCGATATGAATGCAGAGCTATGTTTCAGTACGACACTGACAATTTAGATTGAAAGTCAGTTCGGCTGCAAAAACCCGATTTCCGATATTGACACCATTAGAAAAATCTGCAGATACGGGATACACCTAACAGACAAATGTAAGACTGATACATAAAATATGTGAGGATAACGTTTGATATGACTTACCCGCTTTTGGTGGAGTGCAGCAGAATAGTTATCCTGCTTATCTGCAATATCAAGCGGTTCTGCTTTGCTCATTTAGGACATTGCAACTTTGAGTGTACAGATTGAGAGCAATAGTTGACATCATATCAAATATATAGCATAATATATTGGGTTTTTGAGATATATTTTCTGATTTGGGCAAGATTAATAAAGTCGTTAGAAATCAAAAAACGGGTAGGAACGATTGAAGATTTTTAAAAGGTTTTTATCAGTATTTTTATTAATATTTTTTGTAAGCTTTCTCAACGGCTGCAGCAATAATGCAGCAAATTCCGGCTCGATTGCAACAACAGTCTATAGAGAAAGCAGCACTTCCACTTATAACGCTTCCACTTACACCGTAGGCGGGACGGTAAGCGGGCTTGCTGGAATCGGATTGATCTTACAAAACAATTATGGAGACAATTTGATTATAACGTCAGATGGTCCGTTTGTTTTTGCCGCTGCACTTGCAAATGGGTCAAATTATAATGTGACTATTTTGACACATCCTGCGAAACAGAGCTGTACAGTCTCAAACGGAAGCGGGACTATAGCTGAGGCAAATGTAACAAATGTAACGATTAGGTGCACTAAATAGATGTCGGTTTGAGGATATTTCATACCGTTTCAAATATAATACTGCCCGCATCAGCGCAAAATCAGACACAAAACAGCAGATCAGAAACAGATATTCTTCTTCTGTGAAATCACTGCATATTTAAATGCTGCGCTAACGGCGGTTCTATCCGGGCAATAAGAGTTATGCCGCCCAACCGGAGACAATATAAAGCATTATCCGGAGCGCCGAAACCTTACCCCCGCAAGCACAATTGCACCGGCAAAACCGACTTTCCACACCTAAAACTTTCCTCTTGTCGCTGATATCTGTTTTTAATCTGTTTTTAGCGCGTAGGGTAAGTTATTGAATATGGCTCTTTCTTTGGCTTACGGAAATCTGTTTATTATGCACTGATCTCATTATCTATGCAAACATCTTGCCGATATCACTGACAATCATTTTGTCGATCTTGCCGGATGCGGCATTCTTTTCAAGAATTCTCATTGCTTTATCATCACTCATCCCTTTTCGATAAGGGCGATCTTCTGTAAGCGCCTGATATATATCAAGGCAGGACATCAACCGTTCCTCGAATCCCAGTTTATTTCCATGGATACCGTACGGATAACCGGCGCCATCCAGTGTTTCGTGGTGGTTGGCAGCCCATCGGCTTATATCTTCAAACTCATCGATTTGATTCAGGGCTGCGGCAGTATAATAGGTTACATTGATAACCCGCAATAGCAGACAAAAGAACGAATACTCACCCAAAGTTTCACTTTTTCCCCTCTTCCCGCGTCCGCATTTCGGTGTCCTCGGTTAGACACCAAGCACTGTTCAACAGTTTGACCGCGCACGGGTCGATGAGGCGATAGATAATCTGATTCCCATTGCGGCGAGACCCGATGATGCCACTGAATGTCAACCGCTGAAGCTGGTTAGATACCGCCGTAGGTTTCATACTCAACGTTTTGGCCAGATCCGATACACAGATTTCTTCAGCCAGGAAGAGGGCGTGTAATATCCGAAGTCTCGTGCTGTTGGCGAGTACTTTAAATGTTCGCTCAAGAGACGCGGCTTGATTTTCCGTAAGTAAAGGACAGCTCTTGAGATCGGGTTTTATAAGACAACACTGCTCTATTTTCATCAAATCCATCATAATAAGACTACTGCACAATAGCTATATCTATAAAAATCAAAAAAAGAGAGAGATTTAAAAATTAAAATTTGAGATACTAACCGGTT
>CAJVZA010000024.1 GCA_913009315.1 uncultured Hippea sp. | reverse complement strand
AAAAAATGAGAATATCAAATAACGAGAATATGAATTAACAGCAGCACTCTTAATAGACTGCAGAAAACATATTGCCCTTCAGGTCGATATTAATAATTTCGCTATCCGGAATATGTTCCGAGCGGTAAAATATATATTTGCGGGGCAGCACAAACAGCTGCCGCTTATTATCCCAGACGGCAAGCCTGCTCTTTATCGTCTTTCCATTGACAGTATTTTTGAAAATTGTATCTTTCAATCTTGGAAAATCCTGGATCCGGATCTTGTATTATTACATTTTATCATATTTCTTCTCAATTTCTCTTACCATTATACAAGATACAACTCCGCATGTACTTGACATTACACACTCGGTAGAGGTATTATAAGGATGTAATAGTAAACAGGAGGAAATATGTACACGGTAGAAAAAATGACCGTTTCTCTACCAAGAGAATTGGTGAGGACTTTGAAGAAAAAAGTACCGGCAAGAAAGAGAAGCCGATTTATAGCCGAAATCATACGGGAACGACTGGAATCGTTGGAAAGAGAGGCGTTAAAAAAAGCATATATGGACGCTTATGGGGAGATTAAAAGCGAAAGTCAGCAACTGAGTGGAACCATAAGCGATGGCATTTCCTAGAAAAGGCGAAATATATCTGGTGAACTTTGATCCAACGATTGGTCATGAAGTAGAGAAGAAAAGACCTGCATTAATATTGTCCAATAATATACATAATTGTTATTCGCCTTTGGTTACAGTAGCTCCGCTATCTTCCAATGTGGCTAAAATTTATCCGTTTGATGTGTATATTCTCAAAAACGAAGCCAATCTAAATTTCAATTCTAAGATAATGATAATACAGCTCAGAAGCATAGACAAAGAAAGATTGATTAAAAAAATAGGAACTGTCACAAATACAGAAATATTGGATGAGATCAGCGAGATTATTAGAGAACATTTTGATCTGAAAACTGTAAGGAAAGAAATATCGGAGCAGTATGCGGCAGATGATTAAAATTGTTATTTGAGCGTTTAATCCAAAAAAGAGAAACTGCCACATCAAGATATTTACAATAGTTGACATAATTAATAAAAGCGCTATTATTAGTGCTGTTAATAGCATTGATAGGAGGTTTACTATGCCTGTTGAAATATCGGCAAACGACATCAAAAGAAGAGGTATTTCTTATGTTGAAAAATACTTAAAAAGGGGAGAATCCGTACTTATATCTGTAAGAGGACGGACAAAATATACAATTATTCCAATAGCGAAATACGATAAGTTAAGAGAATTGGAATTGGATAATGCGATAAAACAAGCAGAAAAAAATTATAAAGAAAAAAGATATATTATAGAAACAGCGGAGGATCACTTTAAAAGATTAGGGATCTGATGTATAGATTAATTTTTCCCGAAAGCTATCTAAAAATAGAAAGAGAATTCCTGAAAATTCACTACAATCTTATCAGTCCATATAAAAAAGTGATAGAACTTGCAGAGATAGATATACGACATCCCTCTTTAAGACTGCATAAGTTAAACGGAAGACTAAAAGATTATCATTCTGTTTCTATAAATTTAATATATAGAATTATTATCAGAATTGACGATAATAGTATTATCTTTGTGCATATAGGACATCACGACAAAGTTTACAGGAATTAAAGAATTCTTCTAAAACTTTTTTCTTGGGTGATGGGTTAACCTTCAAATTTTTAGTCTGCGAAAAAACTACTCAAAAATCCCCACCGATTTCTATCTCCATTTGCGCACGTTAAAGTAAAATCATCGTATACAGAAGTCGAGTTATGTCAAATGCAAAGACACGACCCCGATGGGGGCGCTTGCCTTATATGCTTATCTCTTTATAATAGCCGCAAATTATACACCGGAGTTTTTATGCTGAAGATAGCGTTTTTCACTGTTAGAGCAATGATAAAAGACAGAATGTTTTATTTAATATTATCTATGCTGCTGCTGTTTATCCTCGTTCCCGTCTTCAGCTCATTTTCAATGCGGCAGATTCAGGAAGTTTCCATCACAATGTCGCTCTCCCTTAACTCCTTTATCCTGCTGTTTTTGGCAATGTTCGGCGGAGTTGTAACCGTCTGGCGCGATATTGAGCGGAAGTATGACTATACGATTTTGTCAAATCCGATTAATCGTACCAACTATTTTCTCGGCAGATTTCTCGGTTTTGCAATGATCCTGATAGCAATTACTATAATCAATATGCTGCTGTCGGTGGCGGTAATAAATATATCCGCGGGAATGTATCAATCGAAACTGCCTATTATCTGGTCAAACATAGCGTGGGCAGCCGTTATGACACTTCTTAAATACCTGCTTCTGATGGGTATCGGATTTCTGTTTACATCTTTTGCCACATCATTTTTTATCCCGTTTTTCGGAACAATCATCATATATATTGTAGGAAATGCATCTCAGGGAGTTTATGATTATTTAAGTTCCGCAGGCACTTCCGGATATCCGGCAGTATTCAAATATCTGATCAAATTTCTGTACTATATTATACCCAATTTCTCTTCATTTGATCTAACCACCTATGCAGTGTACGCTTTGAAGATCAATTACAGCTCAATTTTGTATTCGCTGGCTTATTTTGTACTCTATCTTGGGATAGTATTGTCGCTGTCAATGGTCATATTCAACAAGAAAGATCTGGTATGAATTGAAAAAGACTTATATTGTTCTGTTTCTGTTTATAGTCGCCTATATTGCACTTATTCCGCATTTTAAAAATAACATGGAAAGGAGTCCGCTAAAATTAGGATATACTCCTCATGGAAAATTGTATCGGGCGTCATTGGGTGAGTTCAGATGGATAACAGGAGATTATCTTGCTTTCAAGGGTATTACATATTTTGGAAACAAAAAACAGGCGGTTATGAACAGGCAGTTCAAAAATATCGAATATTTCAACTTGTTCCAAACAATTGAAGAATCCATTATGCTGAATCCGTACAACGAAGACGCTTACTATTTTGCTCAGGCTGCATTTACAAATATCGGTCATGCAAAAGACCTCGATTTTTTATTGAGATATGCCTTCAAATACAGGCCGTGGGATTTTCAGCTGCCATTCTTTTTAGGATTCAACAACGCCTATTTTTTAAAAAATTATACCAAAGCGGCGCATTACTTTAAATTAGCAGCCAGACTTACCGGCTCATCCTTATATACAACTCTCGCTGCCCGTTACTTTTATGAAGGAGGGGAAACTAAACTCGGAATACTGTTTCTCCGATATATGATAAAAAACAGCCGCAATAAATCCGTAAAGTCCGTTTACAGGAAACGTTTGGATGCTCTTATCAAAATAGCGATTTTAGAAAATGCCGCAAAAAAGTATAAAATAAAATACGGGATTTATCCGAAAGATTTAAAACAGCTCATCAATAAAAATATATTAACAAAAATACCGATAGATCCGTATGGAGGTAGATTTTATATAGATAAAGGTAAAATAAAAACTACAAGCAAACTTGCCGATTATCATAAAGGACGTTGAAAATGGAAGCAATAAAAATAGAGAATGTTCATAAAACATTCCGATCGTTGAAAAAAAAACAGAAGGCAGTTGACGGAGTCGAATTCTGCGTCGATACAGGCGAAATATTCGGATTTTTAGGGCCGAACGGAGCCGGCAAAAGCACAACCATAAAAATAATGATGGATCTGATAAAGGCGGATGAAGGAAAAGTATTGATAAACGGTATCGATTCAACTGATTACAGATCCAGAAAAAATCTTGGTTTTCTGCCTGAAAACCCGTCATTTGTAGAAAATCTGACCGGTATGGAAACTCTGATGTTTCAGACATCAATGCACAACATTCAAAAAAGGGAAGCTGCCGACCGCGCACACAAGCTTATGAATCTATTCGAACTATCCGACTCGGCAGATAAACAGATAAGAAAATACAGTAAAGGAATGGTTCAGCGACTCGGCATTATAGCAGCCATAATCCACAAACCGGATATAATCATTTTGGATGAACCGATGAGCGGACTTGATCCGGTTGGACGATATCTGTTCAAAAAAACGATAAGACAATTGAACAAAGAAGGTGCAACAATCTTTTTCAGCTCACATATAATCAACGATATAGAAGATCTATGCAGCAATGTCGCAATCCTCAACAAGGGAAAGATCGTCAAAACAATCAGTAAAAATGAGATGAAATATCTGTCTTCGGCCGGATATAAAATTATTTTTGAGGGAAATGCTCAATCAGCGGCAAAAGCCGGAAAGCTAAGTAATGTAAACGGTGTAGAAAATTTGGGAGAGACTCTTTACGCCATAATGATTAAGGAAGCGGAACTTCTTATACCTGTCCTTGAAAAATTAAAGGAGCTTGATCTAAAAGTCATCAGCATAAAACCGATCAGGAAGGATCTGGAATCGATATTTATCAAACTCATGCGTTCTGCAAAATAGCTCTTTATACATCTGAAAAAAACTAGTTTTTATTGACAAAAGAGTTAATAATGATAAGCTTTGCCAATATGAAAAAAGCGATTATTCTTGATGGAAAGGCATTGGCATCTGAAATAAGAGCCGACATTGCCGAAAAGGTTAAAAAGAGCAAAAAAAAATATGGTAAAGTTCCCGGATTAGCCGCAATCCTTGTCGGAGATAATCCGGCCAGCACGCTTTATATAAATATAAAGAAAAAAGCATGCGTTGCTGCCGGATTTTATACGGTAAATCATCATCTTCCGGACTCCATATCCGGGAACGATCTCATAGAAATCATAAACAATCTCAACGCCGACCACAAAATTCATGGAATCCTGGTTCAGCTCCCGCTGCCGGCATCTATTAATGTAAACAAAGTTATGGGAGCAATAGACCGTCACAAGGATGCGGACGGCTTCAACCCGTACAATATGGGGATGCTTGCCATCGGTGATCCTCGTTTCATACCATGTACGCCCCTCGGCATAATTACACTTCTGGATCATTACAAAATTGAACTCAAAGGAAAAGATGCGATAATTATAGGCGCAGGAGCTGTTACCGGAAGGCCGCTTGCATCTATGATGCTTAATCGCGGCGCCACAGTTCAGGTATGTCACATTTTAACAAGAAATCTTAACGATAAAGCAAGAAAAGCTGATATAATCGTCAGTTCTACAGGTCATCCGGGACTGATAAAAGGCGATATGATAAAGAAAGGAGCGATTGTGGTGGATGTTGGAATCTCTAAAGTAAACGGGAAAATTGCCGGAGATGTAAGATTTGATGAGGCAAGCAAAATCGCATCGTTTATTACGCCTGTTCCCGGAGGAGTAGGCCCTATGACAATAGCTATGCTGATGAAAAACACTTTTTATGCATATAAGCTTTCTTTAAAAACCGATGCCTCAAGATAAAACTATTAATTCGGTGCTGATAATCGGGTCAGGCCCTATTGTAATCGGACAGGCATGCGAGTTTGATTATTCCGGAACTCAGTCAATAAAAGCCCTCAAAAGCTCAGGTATCCGTGTAATTCTTCTGAACAGCAATCCTGCAACAATTATGACCGATCCGGGTCTGGCTAATGCAACCTATATTGAACCTATCACCGTAGAGGCTCTGGAAAAGATTATCATAAAGGAGCATCCGGATGCAATCCTGCCCACGATGGGAGGACAAACAGCACTTAATCTTGTCATAGATGCTGAAAAAAGAGGTGTTTTTGAGCGGTATCCGGTTCGTCTTCTCGGCGCCGATATAAAAACTATCAAGAAAGCTGAGGATAGAGCACTCTTTAAACAGGCAATGCAGGATATATCTCTTGATGTTCTCAAGTCCGAAGCAATAACGGATATAAAACAGGCTGAAAATGCAATCGGGAAAATTGGATATCCGGTAATAATCAGACCTGCTTATACACTCGGAGGAACAGGCGGAAGCATTGCATACAATGAAGCGGAATTTTATAAAAAAGTTAGATGGGGCATTGACATAAGCCCCATTGGTGAAGTTCTTTTAGAAGAATCTGCGCTCGGATGGAAAGAGTATGAACTTGAGGTTATGAGAGACAAAAAGGACAATGTGGTAATTATCTGTTCCATAGAGAATCTTGATCCTATGGGTATCCACACAGGCGACTCAATAACAGTGGCACCTGTAATGACCTTAACTGATAAAGAATATCAAATTATGCGGGATGCGGCAATTGCGGTCATACGGGAAATCGGAGTAGAAACAGGCGGATCAAATATTCAGTTCGCCGTTAATCCCAAAACCGGAAGAATGGTTATTGTTGAGATGAATCCGAGAGTATCGCGATCTTCGGCTTTAGCAAGCAAAGCCACCGGTTTTCCGATCGCAAAGATTGCAGCACTTTTATCGATCGGATACACGTTAGATGAAATTCCAAATGATATAACCGGCGAAACGTATGCCGCCTTTGAACCCTCGCTTGACTATGTAGTTGTGAAATTTCCGCGTTTTACATTTGAAAAATTTCCGGATGCAGATAATACGCTGACAACACAGATGAAATCTGTAGGTGAGGTTATGGCAATAGGCAGAACATTCAAAGAAGCGCTGCTGAAATCCATAAGGTCCCTCGAAATTGACAGATATGGATTTGAGTCTCCTGAGTTTGGAGAGAACTTTGATGAAGCATTCAATAAACGGGCGGCTATTCCTACACCTGAGAGAATCTGGTACATTGCAGAAGCATACAGACGAGGTTATAAGGCAGACAAGATAAACTCTTTAACCGGTATAGATATGTGGTTCCTGAATCAGATAGAAGAAGCTGTTGAAGTTTCAAATCGCCTCACAAACGATCGGTTAAATTCAGATCTGCTGCGTCAGGCAAAAGAAACCGGATTTTCAGACAGATATATCGGAAGATTGACCGGAACAAGCCAGCTTTTTATAAGAAAAAAACGCAATCTGTGGAATATAAAATCCGTATTTAGAATGGTTGATACATGCGCCGCGGAGTTTAGCGCAAAAACTCCGTATTTCTATTCAACATATGAGAATGAAGAAAATGAATCAATTCCGTCAAAGAAAAAAAAGATACTCATTATAGGTTCCGGGCCAAACAGAATCGGTCAGGGCATTGAGTTTGACTACTGCTGCTGCCACGCCGCATTTGCCTTAAAAGAAGCCGGCATCGAAAGCATAATGGTTAACTGCAATCCCGAAACCGTTTCAACGGACTATGACACTTCCGACCGGCTTTATTTCGAGCCTATCACTTTCGAAGATGTAATGAGCATAATAGAAAATGAAAAACCGGATGGCGTTATTCTGCAATTCGGAGGCCAAACTCCGCTCAAACTTGCAAATTCCCTGAAGGAAGCCGGAGTTCCCATTATCGGCACCGATCCCGAATCAATCGATATAGCTGAGGATAGAAAACGATTCGGTATTCTTGCAAAAAATCTTAACATAAGGCAGCCTGAAAACGGTTTGGCGGCTACAAAAGACGAAGCAATGAAGATAGTTGAAAGGATAGGTTATCCGGTAATTGTGAGGCCGTCTTATGTTCTGGGCGGAAGAGCAATGGAGATCTGTTATGACAAAAGTGAACTCGAACATTACATAGAAGAGGCCGTTTATGTTTCAGGCGACCACCCTCTCCTTGTCGACCGTTTTCTCGAAAATGCAGTAGAGATTGATGTTGATGCAGTCGTAGATGGAACTGATGTCGTGATTTGCGCCATAATGGAACACATAGAAGAAGCAGGTGTTCATTCAGGCGATTCAGCCTGCTCCATACCTACCAGAACCATTCCTGAAAAACTGCTCGATACTATAAAAAATCAAACGAAAAATATCGGTCTTCGGCTAAAAGTCAAAGGTCTTATGAATATACAGTATGCCATTAAAGATGGCCAGGTCTATCTGTTAGAGGTAAATCCGAGGTCATCAAGGACCGTTCCGTTTGCAAGCAAGGCAACTGGCGTTGCATGGGTAAAGGTTGCCACCGAAATTATGCTTGGCAAAAGTTTGAAGGAACTCGGAATAAAAGAGATTACTCCTACTCATTTTTCAGTAAAAGAGGTTGTCCTGCCGTTTATCAAATTCTCCGGAACGGATGTGATTTTGGGTCCTGAAATGCGCTCGACCGGTGAAGTTATGGGAACGGCAAAAAGTTTCGAGGAAGCATTTTATAAAGCACAAATCTCAAGCAACAACCCTCTCCCGAATTCAGGAACTGTTTTTTTGAGTGTTTCCGATCCGATAAAAAAGTCGATCATTTATGTAGCAGAACAGTTAAAGGAATTGGGAATAAAAATCTGTGCAACCCGCGGTACCGCAAAAATTATAGCTGAACACGGAATTGATGTCGATGTTGTAAAAAAATATAATGAGGGAAGACCGAATATTGTTGATATCATTAAAAATCATAAAATAAACTTCATTATAAATATACCGCAGGGTAGAATAGCCAAAAAGGATTCTTTTTATATAAGAAATGCCGCGATTGTCAATCAGACTCCATATTGCACGACTTTAAGCGAGGCAAAAGCGATTATAGCATCGATAAGATGGAAATATAACGGTAACAATGAGCAATATACGAGTCTTCAATCACTGCAGAAAAAATGATGGGGGTCGATGAGAGGTGTTAAGTGAATAATCTTATAACAGAAGACGGATATAAAAAACTCAAGAGTGAATTTGAGAGATTAACGAGTCAAAGGCCTGAAGTTATCAAATCAATTTCAGTTGCAAGAGCTCAAGGTGATTTGAGCGAGAATGCAGAATATCATGCCGCAAAGGAAAGACAGAAATTTCTTGAAGAAAAAATTTCTCAAATCGGAGAACGTCTCTCCTCAGTAAGAATCATCAAACGTTCTCAGATAAATGCCGATAAAGTTTCGTTCGGCACCACGGTTCTGCTATATGACATTGATAACGATTCGGAAATAACCTACAGGATAGTCGGACAGGATGAATCGGATCCAAAAAAGGGTATGATATCCATAACAAGTCCTATAGGAAAAGCATTGATAGGCCGTTCGGAAGAAGACGAGGTAGAGATAAGAATTCCATCAGGAATCAAACATTTTGAGATAGAAAAGATAACGGTTTGATAGAAACTCAAGGAATTATTGTATCAAACAAACCTGCAGCCGAATCAATTCACCGGATTGAAGTAGAAACTGAGCGCATGGAACTCAGCAAACCCGGGCAGTTTGCGATGGTAGGAATTTCGAATGAAGATTTTCATTTGAACAGACCGTTCAGCATCTACAGACAAAAAGAAAATAAATTGACATTTCTAATACAGAAAAGAGGTGCGATTACCTCAAGACTTATAAAAAAAAGTGCTGGGACAAAGCTCAGAATTATCGGTCCTTTGGGAAATTGGTTTTCGGATGCACCTGCCGTCATAGTTGCGGCAGGATCTTCTATCGCGGCTTTTGGTGATTTTATAGGCAGAAATAACTCGACGATTTTCTACGGAGCGGCAACAAAATATGATCTAATTGATATTAAGGCCGATTTTTTTTCCACTATGGACGGAAGCCGCGGATTCAGAGGCAATCTGGTTGAACTTTTTATGACAAAAAGAGAGCAGTCAGATAAAAGAAATCTATATATAGCGGGACCTGCTGCGTTCATTAAAGCCTTTAGAAACCGAATTGATGATGATCTGGCAAACAGATGCTGCGCATCGCTTGAAGCCTACATGGGATGCGGATTCGGCGTCTGCCTGGGCTGCGTTGTAAACACAAAGAACGGATACAGGCGAGTCTGCAAAGACGGCACCATATTCCCCCTCAAAGAGCTTCTGTTGTGAAAAGTATTAAGACGGCAGGGCTGATATTCGCCAATCCGTTTATTGCGGCATCGGGAACCTTCGGCTATGCAGACAGTTATCTTGATTTCTATCATCCGGATCTGCTGGGCGGTTTCGTGCTGAAAGGCATTTCACTTGAACCGAGAAAAGGCAATCCGCCTATGCGTATCATCGAAACTCCATCGGGAATGATCAACGCAATCGGTCTTGAAAATATTGGAATAGAACGGCTTATAAAGGATAAAATTCCATTCATTGAAACTCTCCATTCGGTAGCAATAGCAAATCTTTATGCTGAGACAAAAGATGATTTCATCAAACTCACAGAAAAGATTAATGAAATAAAAAGAATAGATGCCATTGAGATAAATATCTCATGTCCAAATGTTAAATCGGGAGGTATGCAGTTCGGAGTGTCGCCGAAGATGACCGAATATCTTACCAAAAATATAAAAAAGGTCAGTTCAAAGCCGGTCATAGTAAAGCTTTCTCCAAATGTAGCAGACATCGGAGAGATCGCTAAGGCGGCCGAGGGGGCCGGGGCCGATGCCTTGTCACTCATAAACACGATTTCTGCAATGATTATTGATACAAAAACGATGCTTCCTGCGCTGGCTAACGTGACCGGAGGTTTGTCGGGACCGGCCATACTTCCAATAGCGGTGCGGATGGTTTATCAGGTATATGAGGCAGTATCTATCCCGATAATAGGAGGAGGAGGCATTTCCTCGGCAAATGACGCACTGCAGTTTGTTATGGCAGGAGCCTCTCTTGTTTCCATAGGAACATACAACTTTATTTCACCGGCTTCGATTCCTGTAATTATAAAACAATTCAATAATGAGGTAAAAAAAACTGATTATTCGTATTCTGATCTTATCGGTATTGCTCACAGGCAGCATTCCACTTAATGCTTCTGCATCAAGCTTAGACAAATTCATACAGAACTTCAGCAAGGCAAAGTGCGTAAAGGCTGAGTTTAAGCAAAAAAGCTATATAAAACTGTACAAAATATGGAAGACTGCAAAGGGAACAGTTTATATAAAGAGAAATACCGGAATAATTTATATATATTCTAATAAAAAAGTAACCGGCATATACAAAGACAGGCTCTTTCTTTTTAGAAATGGAGCGGCACCTTATATAAAAAGAATTTCCAGGGAAGATCCAATTGCATTCTTATGGAAAAGCAGCGCTCTCAGCCAGTTCGATATAAGCAAAAAGAAAAAGGGCTGGCAATTTGTTATGAAAAAAAATCCGGATTTCAGGGCGATCGTTGAATTCAACAGCGCAGGATTCCCGATAGTCATAAAACAAACAGATCTTTTCGGCAACATAACCGATTTTTATTTTGATAAACAGGAATTCAAATGTAATTTCAGTATCAAACGCCTGTTTGAAAATTATCTGGAGCATTCCGGACAATGAGACCGTCGCGCGCTTTTTACGAGGTTTTCCGCAGGGCGGCTCTGTTAATTCTGAGCGTTTGAAACCGAAAACCCAAATCCGTCGATAAGGCACAGATTGCACAGGCAACGGAAAGATTATTGCGGTATGTTCGATATCCGTTTACGAGACCATAGTGCAATAGGCATATCGGCACGGCTTCACTGTAATATCTTTCCTTCACCTGAATATCAGGCTGTTTCCGATGAAGATGGCGACGTGATACACGCCCAATTTTTGGAATTTGAAGAATTTGACTTTCTTACTATAATGAGACCACTGCACAGTAAACAGATTCACAGAAGTCAAAGAAAGGGTGAGATTTAGAAATTAAAATTTGAGGTACTAACCGGTTAGTTTGAGAATTTTAATTTCCTGAAGATTGCCCTTTATTTGACTTCCCTGCGGGCTTTATGAGGTTTCCCATATACTTCGTTAAACTTCTTTGAATTAACCCGTTAGTCCTTCAGAAGTTTGCCTTGTCTATAGAAAACCTCATAAAAAGCTGTGAATCTGCTTATTGTGCAGTGGTCTCATAATGATAAACATGTCAGTATCCGGCACAAACCGGGAAAAGGAATTCAGTTCCCCCAGTTTCAATGAGGCTTTTTCCAGCAATTCGTTGATAATCCCATCTGTCCAGAAAAATGAGTGGTTGATTTTTTCAGGCAAGAAGCAGCGATATTTATAACCCTTTTTGTATGAACCTGCTCTGAATTTCTTAATATCCATAGGTGCTCCCAAAATAAAATATAAATATTCTTGTTTTACTTTTAGCTCCCAAAGTAAAATATAAATATTCTTGTTTTACTTTCTTGTTTTTTCCGAACCTCTCATTCATATCGGTTTCACCTTTTCCAGATTTTCCAATATCTTTTGATTAAGTTTCGCCTCCTCCTTCAACTGCCCCTCAAACTCCGCTTTCAGTTTGCTAAACCGCTCCTTAAAATCAAAATCATCCTTATCATCCGGCAGGCCCACATACCGTCCCGGCGTCAGCACATAGTCGAGTTCCCTCACCCTTTCAATAGAGGCAGAATTGCAAAAACCTTTGATATCTTCATAATCTCCGTCTGGATTGCGCCAGTTATGATAAGTCTCTGCTATTTTTTGGATATCTTCTCTTGAAAGCTCCCGTGTTCTGCGGTTAATAAGATGTCCCATGTTTCGGGCATCAATGAAAAGTATTTCACCCTCTCTTTCGTCTCCCCCCAGATTAGAGAAACTTCCCTCCCTTTGGGAGGGACTGAGAGAGGGTTTCCGGGAAATAAACCATAGGCTTGCGGGAATTTGCGTATTCAAAAACAGTTTCGTAGGAAGATTCACGATACAGTCAACCAATCGGGCTTCGACAAGCTCCTTTCTGATATTGCCTTCGCCTGAGGTTTTGGAAGTCAAAGCACCTTTAGCGAGAACAAAACCGGCAATTCCGCTCGGGCTTAGATGATAAAGAAAGTGCTGTATCCATGCATAGTTGGCGTTGCCCGCAGGCGGTATGCCGTATCTCCACCTGCCGTCTTTTCTAAGTAAATCTCCGCTCCAGTCGCTGTCATTGAAGGGTGGATTTGCAATCACATAATCTGCTTTCAGGTCTTTGTGGGCATCGTTCAGGAAGGAGCCTTCATTGTTCCATTTCACCTGAGAGCTGTCAATGCCCCTGATAGCAAGATTCATTTTGCACAATCGCCAGGTAGTCTGATTGCTCTCCTGCCCGTAAATAGATATGTCATTCATCTTTCCCTGATGTTCGGCAACAAACTTTTCCGAATGAACAAACATGCCGCCGGAACCACAGCATGGATCAAGCACTCTGCCATTGTAGGGTTCAAGCATTTTCACCAGTAATTGAACAACACTTCTTGGGGTGTAGAACTGTCCGCCTTTTTTGCCTTCTGCTAAGGCAAATTCTCCGAGGAAATACTCAAAAACGTGACCGAGAACATCGGTACTTCCGGCTTTCGCATTATCTAAAGCAATGTTGCCGATAAGATCAATCAGTCCGCCCAGACCTGTGGGGTCGAGGTTGCCTCTCGCATATACCTTTGGTAAAACGCCCTTGAGTGAAGGGTTTTCTTTTTCTATGGCGTCCATAGCGTTATCTATATCTTTACCAATTTCAGGCTGTTTTGCTCTTGATTGAAGATGTGACCATCGAGCGGCAGTAGGAACAAAAAAGACATTTTCCGCTTTATATTCGTCTCTATCTTCTGGGTCGGCTCCGGCGTAATCATCCTTTCCCTCCTGCAATCTACCGTATAACCCCTCAAAAGCATCCGAGATGTACCTGAGAAAAATCAACCCCAGGATTATATGTTTGTATTCAGCAGCATCAATATTCTTTCTGAGTTTGTCTGCTGCTTTCCACAGTTGCTTCTCAAGAGATTCTTCTTTAGTTTTATTGTTGTTCCCGGCCATTACATCAATCCTCCCGAATTATTATCTGAATTCTTACTCAGAAATATTTTCATTAATTTGCTGTCAGGCGTTATATAAATTCATTGTTCTTTCACGCTATACCATTTTTTGAGGATACTCTCTAATGTGCAAGGCAAATTTATAAGACGAATTCTGAATCGATAAGATATCCTTAAATCTTTTAATTAAATTGTATCTTGAGACGCATGAGTACGAATTGCGGCTCTTTCCGAACCATTATACCGCAACAACTCCTGAATATACCTTAAATCAATCTCTTATTCAAATGAATGAGTTGCAGAATTTGTCCTGATATGTGCGTACAGCTTTCTCCTGCTCTGTTTCGAGCAGCTTAGAGTGCGCAAAGTGAGTTAATTTATATGGTAATTAAATGCTGATCCGGTTGTCCTGTTTTGCTTGACAAGAGCTGCGCAGTATGACATAATAAATTAGTTTTTAGTTAAGGGCAACTCTATTAATCCATAAATGATAATCCTGAGCTCCAAATTCGCCTCCTCTTTCACTGCAAATCCCGGCAACAGCCAACTGTTGACTGCAATTTGCACCTTACCTGCGGATACTGATTCTCAATCTAATGCCCATGATTGATAGAAGCACCCTAAAAATTAACATCTATTTGAAGTTGAGGAGGTGTACATGAAGTCATTAAGGGTTGATATATCAAAATGTACTGCCTGCAAGCAGTGCGAACTTGCCTGTTCCTGGCACTTGACCGGACAGTTTAATCCTGCAAAATCGGCTATAAAGGCTTTTGTTTTTGATGCAATTGCCCGATATGTGCCGTATGCATGTTTTCAATGTGATGAGGCGTGGTGTATGAATTCCTGCCCCATTTCCGCTATTTCAGTTGATGTAAAAACCAAAGCCAAGATTGTCGATAAAAATAGCTGCGTAGGATGCAAGGTATGCACTATAGCATGTCCGTTTGGAACGATAAGTTTCGACAGCGTAACGGGCAAGGTGTATAAGTGCGATTTATGCGACGGCGATCCGTCATGTGTAACGGTATGCCCTACTGATGCGATTCTTTATAAAGATGTTGATACCGCATCTACTCCAAAGATGAGTGAATGGGCATTGAGATTGACTGATGCTTACAGCATCAAGGAGGCAAACCTGTGAGTAATTCATATACTGATAAATTATTGAGGGTAAACCTGTCTGAGGGAACAGTCAAAACTGAAAAGATCAACAGAGATTGGCAAAAAGAGTTTATAGGCGGAAGAGGCCTGGCAACAAAATATCTGATAAGCGAAACCGATTCTAAAACAGATCCGCTCGGCAAAGAAAATAAACTTATTTTTGTAACCGGACCGTTGACCGGAACTTCGGCTCCTACCGGTGCCCGTTATATGGTTGTTACCAAAAGTCCGTTGACAGGAACGATAGCATGTTCAAATTCTGGCGGTTATTTTGGGTCAGAGCTCAAATTTGCCGGTTATGATATGATCATTTTTGAAGGAGCTTCCGACAAACCTGTTTATCTGTCGATATATAATGATGATGTTGTCATCAAAGATGCCGCAGCGATTTGGGGAAAAGGCGTTTGGGAAACCGAAGATATTTTGAAATCTGTTGAAGGTGACAGTGATTCAA
Source organism: uncultured Hippea sp. (assembly GCA_913009315.1). GTDB lineage: Bacteria > Campylobacterota_A > Desulfurellia > JAADFJ01 > JAADFJ01 > JAADFJ01. The sequence goes on along the minus strand of CAJVZA010000024.1, from coordinate 7,900 downwards.
GGGTTGCAGCTATCGGCCCGGCCGGAGAGAACAAGGTTCTTTTCAGCTGCATTGTAAATGAAAAACACCGTGCCGCCGGCAGAAGCGGTGTAGGTGCCGTAATGGGTTCAAAAAAGTTGAAAGCCATAGTGGTGCGCGGCACAAAAGGAATAGGCGTTAGCAATCCGGAAAGATTTTTCGAAGATATAAACAAGTCAAAAGAGATATTGAGAGAAGCACCGGTTACCGGTCAGGCGCTTCCTGCTTACGGGACGGCTGTTTTGGTCAATGTCATGAATGAATACGGAGGACTTCCCTCCTACAATTTCAGGAGTTCCCAGTTTGCAAATGCAGAAAAAATAAGCGGGGAAACAATAGCTGACACAAGGCTTGTTGCCAACAAGGCATGTTTTGCATGCACTATTGCCTGCGGAAGAGTGACTAAACTTCCCGATAATGCATCCGAAAAATATATTGTCAGCACAAGCTCAAGAAACTGGAAGGACGCAGGCGGAGGCCCTGAATATGAAAATATATGGGCTATGGCTCCCCTGTGCGGTATCGATGATATAGATGCTTTGATAAAAGCGAACTGGTTGTGCAATGATCTCGGAATGGATCCAATCTCTTATGGGGCTACGCTTGCCTGTGCTATGGAACTGTATGAGAACGGCGCAATTGATGAGAAGACCGCCGGAATGAATCTTAATTTCGGTAATGCTGAGGCGCTTGTTAAGATGGTTTATGATACCGGACACAGAAGCGGTTTCGGAGATTATCTTGCCGAAGGATCGTACCGGCTTTCTAAACGATTCAGTCATCCGGAATTTTTTATGGGTGTTAAAAAACAGGAGTTTCCTGCCTATGACCCAAGGGCAGTACAGGGAATAGGATTGGCATATGCAACAAACAACAGAGGAGCCGATCATTTGAGAGCATATACTATCGCCTCTGAAATTATGGGCATACCGGAAAAAACAGATCCTGCAGAAACCGAGGGCAAGGCAGCTCTTACAAAACTTTTTCAGGATGCAACCGGCGTTGTTGACAGCAGCGGCCTTTGCATTTTCTGTACATTTGCGATTGGGCTTCCTGAAATTGTTCCGATGATTAATTCTGCTGCGGGATCGGATTATTCAGTGGATGATGCTCTTAAAATTGGTGAGAGAATCTGGAATATGGAACATCTTTACAATCTTAGCGCAGGTATTCTGGGCGCAGAAGACACTCTTCCGAAACGTATACTGGAGGGAAAAATAGCCGAAGGACCCACAAAAGGAATGGTCAATAAACTTGACAAAATGCTTCCTGAATATTACCAGTTGAGAGGCTGGGATGATAATGCCGTTCCATCTAAGGAAAAGATAGAAGAGCTCGGTTTAGGATAAATGGCTGAGAAATATCTGATATTGGGAACCGGAGCAAGCGGCCTGAGTGCTGTCAGAACAATAAAAAAGATCAAACCTTCGAGCGATATTTATGCTGCGTTTTCAGATGATCATCCATACAGCAGAATGCTAATTCCCTACTATTTGACATCAGAGATAACCGGGGAGAAGTTATACGACAGGAATGAGAAATTTTTGAACGATCTCGGAGTAAAACTACTTCCCGGCCGCAAGGCAACAAAGCTTTTTGCTGATACAAAAAGGGTCGAATTTGATAACGGAGAGATTATCGGGTACGACAAACTGCTTATTGCAACCGGTTCGGTTCCTGTTGTTCCCGAACGGTGGAGCTCTTTTGAGAGAGTTGTCAGTTTATGGGATTACCATGATGTCGAACGGTTTAAGGGGCGTTTAGGCAGCGCAGATGAAATCGTCATAATAGGTTCCGGTTTCATCGGTATGATATTTGCAAATGCGCTGTATAAAATTGGCAAGAAGATTACGATAATTGAAAAGCTTGATACCGTTCTCCCTAAGATGCTTCCTGAAACTGCCGCATTGATGTTCAGAGAACAGCTTATGAATAATGGTGTAACGCTTGTAACCGGCGACGCAATCACCGAAATTGATGAAAAAAGTGATAAAATTACAATTTCGACCGAAAATGGTAAAGAAATAACCGGTGATATGGCCGTGATAGCTGTAGGTATCAAACCTAATATTGATTTTTTAAAAAGTTCGGGAATAACAATAAAAGATGCGATTATTGTGGACAAACAGTTGAAAACGAACGATGAATCAATTTATGCTGCCGGGGATATCGCCGAATGTCCCGCACTGAGAGAAAACGGCAATGCAATATACCCTACATGGCCTGCTGCTGTAGAGCATGGAGAGGTTGCAGGGTCCAATATGGCAGGCGAAAAGCGTGATTATTTAGGAGGTTTACTTTATAATTCGGTAACATTTGGTACGATAAGCGCTGCAAGCTTCGGCAGATGGAACGACACGGACGCAGAGATTGTTAGATGGAAAGATCCTGCAAAAGGACGATTCATACAGTTTTGCATAAAAAATGACATAATAATAGGAGCTTCTTTATTGGGAGACAACGACCGAATAGGAATAATCAAAGGACTTATAGGACAGGGCAAAAAGATAGCGGGTGATTTTCTTAAAAACCCTTCAGCCTTTGCTAATGAATTTTTATTGTCCAACTATTTTGCCGGCAATGCTTATAAAGGTTAAATTCTTTGCTTCTCTGAGAGATGATTTCGGCAAAGAAGCTGTTTGTGAAGTGGATCAAAATTCAAGAGTTGAGGATCTGTTTCATAAAATGAAAATCCCTAAGGATCTGACTAAAATAGTTCTTGTAAACGGCAAAAGCATAGAAGGAAATATGGATTACCTGCTTTCCGATGGGGATACAATAAGTATTTTTCCTCCTATAGGCGGCGGCTGAGCTTCAAAACCAGCTGCAAATCATGGCAATAGTTCTGCAAGTTGAAGATGCGCCATTACGCAGAATATTTTAATGTATAAGGCAGCTTTTGGATTCTCAATTCAAAAGCTTAGAATTCATAGAGTGTGCAGGTATATTGTCTGTGACGAGATTGCTTCGCTGCGCTCGCAATGACGAAGAGGAAATATCCAAAGCAATGGCCTTCCTTCTTCTGTCACTGCGAGGCCGAAGGCCGAAGCAGTCTCAGTGTATCATAGGCATCCTGCCTGTGGTGAAATTACTCCGCTCGCAATGCCCATGATACGTTAAAATTACCGCTGTACCTGCAGTCTTGCCATAGAAATGCACTAATCCACCGGTTACTTATAAACTAAATCAAGGAGTTATGTCAAATGTAAAGAGTCTGTTGATAAACTCCTATTTGTCATTGCGAGCACCGAAAGGTGCGTGGCAATCCCTTTATTATCAACGTTTTTTGAGATTGTTCCGTCACTCTATTCCCAGCAATAACATTTATCAACAGGCTCATACGTAGTTAAACTTCTTTGAATTAACCCGTTAGTCCTTCAAAAGTTTGCCTTGTCTTCAGGGCAACTCTATTAATCCGTAAACGATCATCTTGAGTCTCAAATCCATCTCCTCTGCGTTGCAAATTTTGACAATAGCTCTGCTATTACCTGCAATTTGCGTCTTGATGAGACGGATTTGAATTCTCAATTTGAAACGCTTAGAATTAATAGAGTTGCCCTATAGAAAACCTCATAAAAAGCTGTGAATTTGCTTATTGTAGTGGTCTCATTATGCTAAAAAAATAAATGAGACAATTCGCTATTGCAAAACAAGAAAATTTATGTTAAAATTCAACCGCTTGGGTTTTGCATATTGCAGGGGGGATATTACGCAGATCAAAACCGCATCATTCAGTTTTAGAATAAAACCGCTGGAGTCTATGCTTCTGCCCTCCTACAAAGGCTCAACCCTGAGGGGAGGATTCGGTCATGCCTTCAGGCGTGTGGTCTGTGCCATAAAAAGCAGGGAATGTACCGACTGCCTGCTTAAAGAAAAATGTGTTTATTCATATATCTTTGAGACTCCTCCACCCGCAGATACAGAGATAATGCGGAAATATAAAGCAGCTCCGCATCCTTTTGTTATCGAGCCGCCGTCTGAGCAGCGAAGAAATTACGGACAGGGCAATGAGCTAATCTTCGGCCTTACCCTCATAGGCAGGGCAATAGATTACCTTCCCTATTTCATCTATGCTTTTGATGAGCTTGGCAGGATAGGGCTGGGCAAAGGTAAGGCGAAGTTTGAGTTAGGTGATGTCAGCTGCAATGGTGAGACCATCTATGATTCCGAAACCAAGACACTCGGAACATTCAAAACCGGCATCCTGCCTCTTGAACCGGATTTATTAAATAACCGGACCGATAACTCTAAACTCATAACTCTAAGCTTCTTAACTCCCACACGAATTGTATACAACGGACACCTCACCCTTGAGCTTGAATTCCATATCCTGATCAGAAACCTCCTGCGAAGACTCTCGCTTCTGTATTATTTTCATTGCGGCGGAAACCCTTCCGAATGGGATTTCAGCGGAATAATCAAAAAGGCTGAAGGAGTGAAAGTCTCAGTCCGGAGACTGAGGTGGCATGACTGGGAGAGATACTCGGCAAGGCAGGATACAAGGATGAAGATGGGGGGCTTTGTCGGAGAGATAATATTTGAGGGCGACATAGAGCCGTTTATGGATTTAATCAGGGCCGGAGAGGTTTTGCATGTTGGAAAGGGGACGGGGTTCGGACTGGGCAGGTATGAAATAAGATAGAAATATTTCGGAAATATTGCTTTTTCTGTTTTGTAATGAAGTCGGTTACAAAAGATTGAAAATAGTAAGATAAGAATTGAGTAAAATGACGATGGGAGGTCTCTTTTGATTAGACTCGAAAATTTTTTTCAGCATTGAACAAAAAGAGGGTTCGTTATCTAATTTTTCTTCTTGATGTGTTTATTGAGATGCTCTTCGATTTCAAAAAAGTGTATGATGTAAGGGAAAAGATGAAGGCAGGAAATATAGTTATACCTGTAATCCCTCTGAAATATCTTATAGAGATAAAAGACAAGACCGACAGGCCTCAGGATAAAGCCGATGCGTATTATCTAAAAAAATCAAAAACAGGTGAAAGGATAAAGACTGAGCCGTTACTCTATTACAAGACCGAAAAAGAAATTGAGGCATACAGGTAAAAATCTGTAAAAGAAAAGCCGATGTGGCTTGAAATCCAGATGGAGTTTTTCCACAAAACAATGCCGGATAAGGCAAAGCGTATAAGGGATAAGTTAAAGGAAGGAAAACTTTAACTCGGGCAATAGTATACTAAAACCTCTGAAGGCAAAAAAAGGTTAACTATCCGGGCAGAGAACAGAAGAAGAGTGACAAATGGTGAATTAGATAATGAGGAGAAAGGATAATGCCAAAAATTAACCGGCGAGAGCATTAGACGGTAATCTTAAGAGGTGCCGCGTATCCATAGACTCGGTTATGGGATGTGGAAAGGGAGGATAGATGATGGAGGAGTTTAGATTGAAGGCGTTGACGCCGATTTGGACGGGAGTGGTGAAATTGATTGATGATTGTGAGGCGTGATAATGGAATTTGATGTAAAAGAATATAATTCGGTTGTCCTTGGGGCTTTGCTGCATGATGTGGGGAAGTTGTTGCATCGAGGTAATAAAAATCCTATTTATAAGTGTAACCATGAAAAAGCTTCGGCAGAATTTATTAATAGTTTTCAAAATGAGCTAAAAAATGACGCCTTGTATGATCTTGATCTCGTTAGCATTTTGGTTCGCTACCATGATACTAAAATTAAGAAGGAAGACGTATTAAGTGATCCATATTTAGTAGGTCAATCTGATGAATATAAAAAGCGCGTCTGGAAAATGATAGATATTGTCAGGACAGCAGATAGCTATTCATGTTCTGAAAGAGAAATAGGGAACCTCGCACGACAAATGACATTGCCGTTGGAGTCTGTCTTTTCTTATGCTACTCTGGGCGAATCGCAGAGAACTTTTGGTAGATACCGGCTGAACACATTTAAACCCATGAGCGGCTTTCCTGAACAAATAAAAGAATTAAAGAATGAAGAAATTAATGCCCATATAGATCAGTTTGAAAAAAGCATACGTAATTTATCACCTTTCACCTGTTTTGATGATGTCATTATCACATGGCTTAACATTATTCATGAATATATGTGGGCAGTCCCGAGTGATACAAGATACAAGCATGATGTTTCAGACATTTCTCTTTTTGATCATCTCAAGGGAACTGCTGCGATTGCTGCATGTCTCTATAGACAACACCTTCGATCGCTTAATGAGAGTCTAAATTTTAATAGAAAAAATGAGTTTATACTTATTGGAGGTGACTTTTCCGGAATACAGGATTACATCTTCGATATTACTAACAGAGGCTCAGGCGGTGCTTCAAAAAGACTCAGGGCTCGTTCATTCTTTATTTACCTGTTTTCTGAAGTGACCATCCACAAGATACTCCATGCCCTTGACCTTCCCATTGTGTGTAATCTTTTCTCTACTGGTGGAAAATTTCTATTGCTTGCTCCAAATATTAAAGGGGCAGACAATATTCTGCAAAGAGTCAAAGCGGAAATTGAAGAGGAAATACACAAAACATATTTTAATCAGTTTTCTTTTTTGATGTCATGGATGCCTATTGAAGGATTTAGGGAAGAATTTAAGGTCTACAGTTTTTTTAAGACAGCAGAAGAGATGTTTTATAAACTTGAAACCGAGAAGATTCATAAGTCACAAAACGTCTTGGCAGTCGCCCAAGAGAAAAAATGGAATCCTGAAGCATTTAAAGCGACTGAAATGTATGAAGCATATCAAGGCAACAGTGACTGCAAGATATGCGGTAAAGGACCGGCAACATATGAGGAAAAAGATAAAGATGAACAAGGTCGTCCTGTAAAGTGTTGTTTTATTTGTTATAGAGATAAGCTCTTTATAGGACAGCAGTTGCCTAAATGTAATTATATTGCTTTTGGAAAAGGCAATGTAACTAAAGAGGAGGAAGATGAAGGTAAAAAGATTGTAATCTTTCATAATGAAAAAGACGGCGGGGTTGAGAAGAAAGATCATTACTATGTTGAATTGCTGGAGGATTACAGGGATAAAGAAGAGTATTATTTGATCTATGATATTGGTAACGGTAGTGAAAAAGCCGATTTAACTCGATCTATCCCAATAAAAAAATATTACGCAAATCATATTCCAGTTGATGACAATAAAAAGGTTTTAAGTTTTGAAGAGATTGCAATGCTTTCAAGATGGAAAAAAGATGATAAAGTTTATGGAAGCGATCTTCTCGGTGTTCTTAAAGCAGATGTTGATAATCTCGGATTGATATTCAGTAAAGGCTTTGAAAATCCATCGAGGTTTGAATCTGGGCTGCCTGACATTGACAGAAAAACCGTCTCACGCTTTTTGACTCTGAGCAGAATGTTTGAACTTTTCTTTACCGGGTGGATAGGGGAAGTAATGTCTTTAGCTTATAAGGATAAGGTTACAGAAGAACTTTTGCGTATTGACGGTATCGAGAAAGAAAGTTTTAAAGATTACCTTGGCGGAGAACAGATTGATTTCGGGAATATCTATACCGTTTACTCCGGCGGTGATGATTTGGTTTTGGTCGGTCCCTGGGAGACGATGATAATATTTTCAGTTTATCTTAATCAGCAGTTCAGGAAATATACTTGTAACAATAAGTTCATTACATTATCTGCAGGACTTACTTTTGTTAAGCCGAAGCACCCTATAGCTTCAGCAATTAAACAAGCTGACGAGCTTCTAAATAAATCAAAAAAAAGGGGGAAAAATAGGGTAACTCTCTTTGGAACAACTGTTGAATGGGAAAAAATCCCTGAATTGATAAACTTCTTCTTATTTCTAAATGAAAAATTAAATGTAGAAAACCCAATTATTAAACCTGCATTTCTCCATAGAATTTTGGAATATCATAGAATGGCTTTACGTTTTCTGG